>JANWXO010000400.1 GCA_025057295.1 Candidatus Binatia bacterium
GACAGAATCAACATCCTGCCGGTCGTGAACCGCCCGGAACAACCACAGTCTGCCGCGGATCTGCTGCGCATCAAAAATGCGGTGTACACCAACCTCGGTATTCGCGGCATCTACGTCTCGCCGGACGACAAGACAGCACTGATCCGCGCTGGTTTCTGGGACGGCATGGCCGATCCGAGCACACTCCTTGTGAGGCTCCGCACCCTCGTCGCCCAGGAAAGCGACGCCAATACTGAAATCGCCTTCACCGGCAATCTCGCGCTCGCGGCCTGGCTCATCGATGCCGCGCCACGCTTCCTCCTCCTGTTGGTTCTGAGCGGGGTGGGTGTTGTTTTCCTCTCTCTCCTTTTCGGCGGTCTCACCAACAGCGTGGCGGTGATTCTGGTGACCCTCCTCGGTGCCCTGTGGGGGTTCGCCTTCACCGCTATCTTGGACGTTTCCCTGGAACCACTGGCGCTTCTGGTCCTCTTTCCCCTCTGTGGGCGCGGTCTCATGCTGACGCTCGGCTGGCATGCACGGCTGCGACACGAATACCGCACGGTATCTGTCCCGTTCGCAGAGCAGAAGAGCCGCGCGGAAGCCGTGGCACGGACTGCGCACGCTTTGTGGCGCCCACTGACTGCCGCGCTCTGCGTCGACAGCACAGCCTTCGTGGCCTTGCTCTTCTCCGATGTCCCGGCGCTCCGCGCACTCGGTAGCCTGGGCATCGGCTGGCTCGGTGGCCTCCTCTGCGCGCTGTGGCTCTTCCTCCCCCTATGGGCAACGTGGGTGCCACTGCGGATACCGCCGGCGACTCCTCCCGCGCGGCCGGAACGGCTGACGACACGGCTGACCACCGTGCTCTCCAGATCATCCCCTCTCTCTCCCGCGACGTACGGCGGACTTGCGGTCGTCAGCTTCCTCGGCCTCCTCGCGGCCCTCCGCTTGCAGGCCGGCCAGGAGATGATGGGCACAACCCTGTTCTACCCGACCCATCCCTACAATCGCGCCTTTGCACTGGTCAATGAAAAGTTCATCGGCATCAACCAACTCATCGTGATTGCGCACACCCGCGAGGCTGCCGCTTTCCGCAGCCCCAGGCTCTGCAGGCGCTCGAAGCCTTCCAGCATTATATGGCCGAGGACGAACATTTTGGGGGAGCGGTGGCGATCACCAATATCGTCAAATCCGTCTCGCGGATGTTTCACGAAGGCATCCCCAAATGGGAGATGATTCCCGATGACATCGACTCGACCGGACAAGTCATCTTCCGCATCGTGACGGCTGCAGCGACTCCGAGCGAGGTCGAGCGCTTTCTCTCCTCTGACTTCCGGACTACGGCCGTGACGCTCTTCTACCGCACCTACTCGCCGACGCTCCTCGAGCAGATTCTCGCGCGCGCGCAGGGATTCGCGGTGCAAAATGGGGCGCGGGTAGAATTTCGCCTGGGCGGGGGGCTGTTAGGGATCCTTGCGGCGATCCATACGGCGGTGGAAACCAACTACTGGCTCGCTTGTGGCGTCCTGCTTTGCTGTGCTGCAGCCGGCGGACTCTACGGATTGCGCAGTCTGCCGGCCACCACCGCTGTCGTGCTGACCTGTGCGCTCTCTCAGCTCGTGTCTCTCATCCTGCTGTGGCTGGCGCAGATCGATCTGAACATGTTTACCTTGCCCGTGTTCGTCGCCAGCTTCGGCATTCCCCTGCTTCCTACTTTTCTCATCTGGAGCGGACCGCGTGAGGCCACCGCGCCTCTCCAGGGGCAGACGCTCACAACCGCCAGTTTTATTCTTGCCTCGTCGGCCGCGATCTGGCTCTTCTCGCCACTGCGGCTGCAGGCAGAGATGGGATTTTTCTTGTTGCTTCTTGGCTTGATCAGCGGGACCCTCCTCCCTCTGCAGCTCTCCCGTCCCGGCAGGGTGCAGCCAGAGCAGACAGTCGAGTTGGACTCGGCACCGGGAAGTGCTAGCATCGTGTACCATGAATCTGCTGAATGAGCTAAAAGCCATCCAAGAGCACTACGGCTACCTCCCCGAAGGAGAGCTACGGGCGTTAGCCCAGCGGACCACTCTCCCGCTCCACCGCATTCAAGCAGTGGCCAGTTTCTACCCCCACTTCCGGCTCCGCCCTGCTCCACAGCGAGCCGTGAAGATGTGCGCCGACCTCCCTTGCCATCTGGCCGGAGCACCCCGCCTGCTCCGCGTCGCCCGACGGTACGGACATACAGAGTGTGAGATCGGGACGACCTCATGTCTCGGACGATGC
>JANWXO010000401.1 GCA_025057295.1 Candidatus Binatia bacterium
ACCGCGGAAGCGTACTATCGCTGCTCCAACCTTGTCGTGTGAAGACGCAAACCGCCTCGCTTACCGAACGATTACGGTACTCGGGTATACCCCGGCCGAATTGCAGATCGCCCGTCCTGGCCAGCCCGGATATATCCTTGCGCGCAAGGAAGGAGAGAAAGACGGCAAAGTGACGATCACGTGCCACGCTGATGGCGGTGCCGTCGTCGAGCCGGAGAAGACCACCTTGCCGATTCCCTCGCTGATCGGGGCGGCAGAACGGCCAGGGGAATTTCCGCAAATCTTTACTCAAACCTTCAACATCTTACGCAGTGGGCAAGAACTTGCCGCGCAGCGCGGGCCAGAGAAGGGGCTGACCATGACCCTGACGCGACTCAATAACTTCGAGTCCCAGATGGAACTGGGGGCGGACCTCCCGGCAGGCGGGGTGCTGCCCGTCAAGGTTGTGATCAATAACAATACCCCGCGGCCATATGGGATTGAGATGGGCAAGGTGCTCTTGCAGTCTGCGAGCGGTGGGAGCGTCGCACCCATCGCACCGCCACCGGCAGCGCAAGACAAAGCGTTGAGCGGCGAGCTGACGATTCAACCTGGACAAACGGTGACCGGTTATCTCTTCTACCCGCTCGGCAACTACACATCTGCTCGTACGACCCTGATCGATAAAGAGACCGACGAGCGGGAAGGATTCGCCGTGCAGTTCTGACGCCTCGTGGCGGTGCGGGTAGAACAGTCCTGGCTGAAGAGATGTTTTTGTCAGCGAAGAGAAGATACCTGTGGAAAGAATAAGGAGGGCACATGATGGGCACACAGGGCTCGTGGCTGGTGGCCACCGGATTGCTCGTTTGGCTCGCGATTGTCGCGTGGCCAGCGGGTGCTGAGCTGCGGCCTGGGGACGTGCTGGACGCATCGAATTGGCAGGAGGCGAAGGGGATGATGCCCGAAGCGATCCTGCGTCGGTTTGCCAGCGGGCAGCACATCTCGAAGGTGATCGAAATACCCCCGGACGCTCTCCGGTGGGGAACCCGCTTTCTGCAACTCACCGAGGCGAATGCTGGCAAGTATACAGTCGACAAGAATGGAGTCATGATCGAAACGGCCACGGGCACGTGGCCACGCTATATGGACGGGGGGTTCCCGTTTCCGCAAGTCGAGTCCACTGATCCCCATGCGGCGTACAAAATTATGTACAACTTTGCCCTGGCCGGTGGTCCGGTCGATGACGTGGATGTGTTTGTCAACATCTTTTGGGTGAACCAAGGGAATCTCGAACGGTACGTCGATCTGCGAGGCCAGGCAATCTCGTACGGTGCCCGCTGGAGCGGTCCGATCGACAATCCCGATGAGGTAACTGCCAAAGTGCTCATTTACGGAGTGGCACCCTATGATGCGGTCGGCTTGGCTACGTTGAGTTGGGGGTATCTCGATCCGGAGAAGTGGACCTCCGTCTGGGCCTATGTGCCGGTGCTGCGCCGGGTACGACGACTGGCAGCATCCAACACCTCTGATGGGTTGTTTGGCTCCCATTTCAGCCGTGACGACGGGGGAACCTTTTCTGGCAAGATCCATTACTTTACGTGGAAGCTGATCGGTGAACAGGAAGCCCTGGTGCCGTATACGCTGCCGACACCGAAGACCTGGAAGGCGACCGAGCGGGGGTTGCTGCTGCCCGCCAACGAAAACGCTGCCATCATGCCATGGCCGGGAAAGAGCAAACTCTACGATCGCAGCGGGATACAGTGGCAGGGGGCGGCGTGGTGGCCGACCAATTTGCACGTTACCAAGCGGCCAGTATGGCTGGTCGAAGCGATCGCCAAGGATCCATACTATGCATACGGCAGACAGGTCATTTGGATCGATAAAGAGCTGTACCGTGGCTACTACAAGGAAATCTACGACCGTGCCGGTCAGTACTGGAAAACCATTCTAGTTGGTGGTGGACAGGCGATCAGTGAGGACGGGGTCTTCTCGACCCGACAGGCCGACTATGGGCTCGCGATCGACGAGCACTCGGCAGCGGCAAACGTGGTCTTGCCGCTCCGCGAAGGGAACGACATCCGCGTCAACGTTGGCCTCGATCCTTCGGACTTTGCCTATCAAAGTTTAACCCGCTTCGGCAAATAGCCCGGTGCTCGGCTGAGGGAACATCTCGGGAAGGCCATGTGGGAGTGTGTGAGGGCAGCGCTCGCACACGGGCGGGGAGCAGAGCACGGCTATCCCCATCCTGTGCCTTTGCAAG
>JANWXO010000402.1 GCA_025057295.1 Candidatus Binatia bacterium
ATGCAGCTCACAGGGGCACAGCTCAGACTGCGGCGGGCACGTGAGCACGATTGCTACCAGCTATGGCAATGGGCCAACGATCCACAAGTCCGCGCCGCATCTTTCTCCCCCCACCCTATCCCGTGGGAGCAGCACCTGAAGTGGTTTTCTGCCACACTGCACAACCCGCGCTGTCTCCTTTTCATTGCCGTCAACGGCGATGACGCGCCCATCGGACAGGTACGATACGAACTCGAGCAGGACGAGGCTACGGTCTCGATCAGCCTCGACCACCGGTTTCGCGGCCAAGGTTATGGCAGTGCCCTGATCGGGCTCTCGGCACGAAAAATCTTCCACGCCACGACGACCACCGTCATCCACGCTTACGTCAAACCGGAGAACAGCGCGTCTTTGCGAGCTTTCGCAAAGGCTGGATACCGGCACGTCGGTACCACCCTGAGAGGTGGGCAACCCGCAGAGCACCTCATCCTGGAGCGACAACACCTTTAAGAGGATCTTTGCTATGAGCGCATCCGCCAATGGTGTACTACACCTCACAGGACGGACGATCGGTCCGGGACACCCGGTGTACATAGTCGCGGAAATTTCCGCCAACCACCATCAGCACTTCTCCCAGGCGGCAGCACTGCTCAAAGCCGCCAAGGAGGCGGGTGCGGATGCCGTCAAGCTGCAAACGTACACGCCGGACACCCTCACGCTGCGGTGCGACAGAGACTATTTTCGCATCACCGGCAACACCTTGTGGGATGGCCGCACTCTCCACGAGCTCTACAGCGAGGCCTACATGCCGTGGTCCTGGCAACCCCGACTCAAAGCCATCGCTGAGGATCTTGGTCTGGATTTTTTCTCCACCGCCTTTGACCCCTCGGCCGTAGACTTCCTGGAGGAGCTCGGGGTCCCAGTCCACAAGGTCGCCTCCTTTGAAATCGTCGATATTCCGCTGATTCAAAAGATGGCACGCACGGGCAAGCCCCTGATCATTTCTACCGGCATGGCGACGCTGGCGGAGATCACAGAAGCGGTGCAGGCGGCGCGCCAAGCTGGTGCCACGCAGATTGCGTTGTTGAAATGTACCAGCGCCTACCCGGCACCGCCGGAGGAGATGCACCTCCGCACCATTCCCCATCTCAGCGCGACCTTCGGCCTGCCGGTAGGACTATCGGATCACACGCTCGGTATCGCCGTACCGGCTGCCGCCGTCGCCTTGGGCGCCTGTTTGGTGGAAAAGCACCTGACCCTCTCACGTTCCCATCCCGGCCCCGACAGCGCCTTCTCACTAGAACCGCACGAATTCAAAACCATGGTGGAAGCGATTCGTACCGTGGAGCGGGCGTTGGGCGAGGTGCACTACGGGGCAGGAGAGCACGAGGCCAAAAGTTTGGCTTTTCGACGCTCGCTCTTCGTCATTCAGGACCTCAAAGCAGGGGAAACCTTCACCGCGGAGCACGTGCGCTCGATCCGCCCGGGCTACGGCCTGCATCCCCGTTATCTGTACGACGTCATCGGCTGCCGCGCTCGCCACGACATCGAGCGTGGGACCCCGCTCACCTGGCAGATGATAGACCCACAAAAGGAGACCTAGCATATGGGCAAAAAGCGACGGGGAGAACGGATGCAGGCAAACCGCTCCACAGGAACGGGGCCGTCAGTGGTGCGAGCAACGCAGGCGCCGGAGAGTCGGACACAGCCGACCTCCCGGGTGCCGCACGTGTTGTTCGCCGTGGGCGACGCCGACCACGCCTACACCGAGGGAAAGATCTGGCGTCTGGTGCATCGGCTGAGAGCCCACACCGGCTGGGAAGTCATCGGGGTAACCAACGCCCGAGAGGTCCAGGTAGTGGGGGAAAATCTCGGCCTGCCGGTACAGCACTACGAGATCGAATCCCCTGGGGTCTCCGTGCAAGAGCGACTGTGGGCAACGGATACTATGATCCGCGAGACAGCGGATCTTCTCATCCCGGGAAGCACCCTTCCCCTGTGGAAGGTGCTAGCCATGGACGACTTCCTCGCCTCGTTACAGCTTTTTGGTGCACAGCCAACGGTATCCCTCACAGCAGACCTCGTTATCGTTCCCTTGATGGGCGTGGACAATAACACCAAAGGCACCGCTGGCCTATACACCTGGTTGGTTGCACAAGCGCGCCATCAGGGGGTTCCGGTCGTGGCACTCGAAGTGAGTCCCTTG
>JANWXO010000403.1 GCA_025057295.1 Candidatus Binatia bacterium
GGTTGCTGCCTCTGCTGCTGCGCGGGCGAATGAGAAAGGCTTTGTCAAGACGATCGAGGTCGATCTGACTGTCCACAGTGCTGCACCTGCAGAGACACTGCGAGCCATCGTCGAACGGGCTGAGAGAGGGTGTTACATCAAAGGGTTGCTCAAAGAGAGCATCGCGTATCGACTCAACCTGACGGTCCTGCCTGCATGATCCTTCCTGCCGACTGTCGTCCGACTTCCTCGACTCGCCCTCGTTTTGATCTCCTCGGCTGTTGACCGATCACAGATCCCGACGTGCGGGTGCTCTCCCTGTCTGGCTCTCTCTGGCGTGTAGGGACCCAGTCTCCTCCTGCACGGTGGAGACATGGACGGGCGGGGGAGACAGGAAGAAGGCGGCCGTGCGGCGGATCTCTTCTACTGAAACGGCTGTGAGGGCGAGGGCGAAGACGGAGAGACGGTGCGTACCGGTCTCGAGCCGGTGCAGGTGCGAGAACTGAAAGCCGAAGACGGGGTCCGACTCGTGCAAATAGAGCCGTTGCTCCAGTTTCTGCAGTGCTCCTTCGAGGCGGACGAGCAAAAGCACAGTCCGGCCATCCGGAAGGAGCAGTGCGGCCCACCGGGCTGGTCGGCCGGTGAATGCCTGTTTTGCCCTGTGACCGTCGACCGGCTCGCTCGGACCTGTCCCGTCGATCAACAGGCAGGCTCCGCGCAGATCGAGGAAGTCGAAATATGTGAGTAGCTCGCCGTCCGCGAGCACGAGGTGCGGGGGAACGGTGATTTTTACCAGCGCCGTCCCTTCGACAAAGTCACGGTAAAAGATGAAATCGACCCGCCCCGTCGTGTGCAATCCCACAGGGAGGGGAATCCAATACTGGGCACGGCGAATGACTCGGACTGGCCCTTCTCGATATCCATACAGGAGAGAGCGGATGTCCTGATCGGTGCGGCGGACGGTGAACAGGCCGCCGAGAAACCGCACCTCACCACGCGCACGCACCCCAGCGACCAGGTTGGTCCCGAAATCACCGAGCTCTCCGACGAGTGCGACGTGCGTCGGCAACGGTGCATCGAACGCTACGGCGTAGCGCTCGGCATACACGCGATCCCTCGCCGGGTCATAGCGGACATAGGGGGAGCTGTCAGGCGTGGCAGGAGGAGAGGACGCCAACACACCGACGTAGGCGAAACCGAGCGGGGACGAGGCCGGGCCGACACGGATTTCTGCCCAGTGTGTGAGCGCGCGAGGCAAGTGAGCGAAGTCCCCACGTCGGCCCAGGTCGCGGTTCATCAGAACAATCGCATCGTTTGCATCGAACACACCCGGTGCCTCGTCTGGGTTCGGGCGGGGGCCCTGCTCCAGGACCCAGCGATCGCGGCGGTCTCGCTCGTCGATCTGAAAAGGGATCGGTGCCGCGGATTCCCCGCGGAAGGCATAGACATGGATGGCTGGGAGCGGCTGACCCTGCAGAACGGGGACGCTCCCCCCGTCGACAAGAGTCACCCCGGGGAGCGCGGAGAAGGGGTCAGGAGTGGAGGCACGCGCAACAGCAGGCATGAGGGAGAGGAAGAAGGCGATGCCGAAGATATACAGGGGAGGGGGTGAAACAGTCAGGCTGCTCACGGTGGCATTGGCGCTGGAACAAGGGCCGGGAACAGGAGCCACGAGGAGAGACGCGATGGCCACACTGGGTGACACTTTCTCCCCCAGCGTTGACGAGTGCCGGGAGGCTACTTCTGCCTCCACGTCCCACCCCTATCCTGGTACCACCAACCAGACCTCGCGTTGGCAACCCAGCGGCTGGCGAAGGTGGCGCGGATGTTTTCTTCCCATTCAGGACGCTCGTTCGCTCGGGCGATCTCGCGGTAGAGTGCACTCCGGTCGGCGTTCTCCTCAGCCACGAGTTGGCGCACGAGATTTCTTTCCGCCAGCGGGATAGCGGCAGCATCACGTATAGCGATGAGCGCATCGGTGGTGAGACCGATCGCCCCGCTGTGGTAATAGGGTTCGAGCTTAGGGTGCCGGGCCTTCATCGCCTTGGTCAGTGTCTCGATGGCTGGGGTAGAGACTGTCAGATCGGGTTCCTCAGCCGCGGCAGTGGTGACCATGCGGTCGAAGATGCTGCGGACAATCGGAGAGAGTTCAGTGGCTTGTCCTTCTCGAGACCGCGCAGGGGCATTGCCAGAAGACGGGG
>JANWXO010000404.1 GCA_025057295.1 Candidatus Binatia bacterium
TGCGCAATCTGGTACAGGGAGAGCGGCACGATCTCTGGAGCGTCAATGCCGAGCAGGAGTACCTCGAGGAGATGGAGACGGGGATCGCCGAGCCAGAGCTGGCGCGCATCGAAGAGGCGCTGGCACGGGTCTTCCCCAGGCTCGACGAGGTCGCGTTTGGGCTCGCGCTCGGCACGGCAGGTGGCCTGCTCCTCTGTCTCGCCACGCTCTGGCTGGTGCTCAACGGCGGAGAAGTGGTCGGTCCCACGATGCAACTGCTCGGTCAGTATTTTCCCGGGTACAGCGTTACCCTCTCCGGCAGCCTGTCAGGGTTGCTGTACGGCTTCGTCAGCGGCTTTCTCGGGGGGAGCGGATTCGCGTGGCTCCGCAACACGGCCGTGCGATTGTCCATGGCGTTCGCCCACCGCCGCGCGGAACGGCGCCTGCTGCGCAGGTTCCCGGAAGACATCTCTCCATGAGTCCGCAAGCCTGGAGATGCCGGGGAGGTACAGTACACGAGCACAGGGAGGAGGAAAGACGCAGACACAGGCGCCGTGGACTGGCGAAGGCGCTGCTGTATGATACGAAGGATCGCCGGGAGGAGAAACTCCGGCACCGAGAGTGTGGCAGGGACCTGCCTGGCCCTCTCGGACCGACCGCCTGACGAGCGAGGGCAGCAGTGGCAGAACAGAGCAAAGAGCTCGAGCGACTGGTGCTGACCCGGCTCCTGCGCCTCGACGCCACCGTGCAGGGAGTGGTGGTGGGAGTGAGCGGGGCAGTGTTGATTTTTGTGGCCACCAACTGGCTGGTGCTCAAAGGCGGGGAGGTCGTGGGCCCGCACCTCGCCTTGTTGGGGCAGTTCTTCATCGGTTATCGCGTCTCGTTTGTCGGCAGCCTGATCGGCGCAGCCTATGGATTCGTCTGTGGCTTTCTGCTCGGGTACTGCGTTGCCAGGCTGTACAATTGGGTGGCGGACTACCGGGAACGCACGCAGCAGAGAGTCTGAGAGGCTGTTGAACCGCTCTTTGGCTGTGGCGGGGCCCTAATTCCCCGCGTGCAGCGCAGTCCTCTGTGCCGAAGGGGGCTTTTTGGCATGCCCCATTTGAAAAAGTGAGACAGAATCCGGAGACCATACCTCGAACACGATCCTGTTTGCCGGCGCCATGCTGATCTCCGTCGTCATTCCCTGCTACAACCAGGCCCGTTTCCTCGCCGAGGCGATCGAAAGTGTACTGGCTCAGACTTACCCGCGGTTCGAGATCATCGTCGTCGATGACGGCTCCACCGATCACACCGCTGCAGTAGCACGCTCGTACTCGCAGGTCACATATCTCCACCAGGCCAACCAGGGGCTGTCCGCTGCCCGGAACGCCGGTTGGCGTGCCTGTGCAGGCGAGTGTGTCGTCTTCCTCGATGCGGATGATCGCTTGCTCCCCGGCGCCCTGGCAGCCGGTATCGGTTGCGTGCAGGATCATCCCGAGTGCGCCTTCGTCTCCGGCCATTTTCGCTATATCACCGCCGACGGGACGTTCCTGCACGAGTATCCCCAGATCTATGTCGCTCGGGACCATTACCAGGCGTTCTTGCGCGGCAATTATATCGGCATGCATGCGACGGTGATGTACCGCCGCTCAGCACTCGAGGAAGCGGGTGGCTTCGATCCCTCGCTGCGGGCGTGCGAAGACTACGATCTCTACCTCCGCATCGCCAGAGTCCGCCCGGTCTGCTGTCATAAGACAGTCGTGGCAGAATACCGTCAGCACGATCACAACATGTCCGGCGATGCGCTGTTGATGTTCCGCACGGTCCGCAGGGTCCTGCGCACCCAATGGGCTTTTGCTGCACCAGAACCAGCCCTGCGAAGCGCATGGAAGAGCGGGATGAGAACATGGACGCGGTTCTACGGCAAGCGGGTACTCAAGCAATTCCTCCGCTCCTGTCTGGATGGCGACAGGCGCCAGACTGTTCAGGCCTTTCTCGCTCTCCTGCAGGGGGCAGTGACACTTGTACAGCCGACGGTAGGGACGCACAGAAAGCTAGCCCAGGTGGTAGAAGAGAAGAAATGAGGGAGCTGAGGGGGAAATTGACGCTTCGTGCCGGTCAGTGGTTGTCCTGGCCTGCACGGATGTTTTTTGGCGTGATGGAGCGAGTGCCTCCCCCGGGACAGTGCGATTTCGGCGATCTCCGGCGGGTGCTCCC
>JANWXO010000405.1 GCA_025057295.1 Candidatus Binatia bacterium
TAAGCGGGGCGTTACGCTTCCGGGAGTAAGCGTGATGGATCTGCCACCAACCATCCTATATCTCCTCGGGCAGCGCATTCCCCGCTATCTGGATGGAAGGGTGCTGCTGGAACTCATCGACGAACGCTTTCAGCAGGCGAATCCGGTGGAGTATGAATGAGGATACCATATCGATGCTGCGAGATTGGTTGGTTAATTACCAGGTCGGGATACTCCGGTTGGCGATCGTGCTGATGATCTTCGCGGCGCTTCATCGGCTGGAGAACGAGTTTTCCCGCCTGCTCTGGGAAACGGGCCGGACCGGGGCCATTGATCTGATCCGCCGTCACGAAGAGGTCCAGTGGTGGTTCGCCGGCATGCCGATCTACAACCTGCCCGAAGGGGCGGTGTATCCGCCTGCGAGCTATGCCATCCTTTGGCCTTTCCTCGGTTGGTTGGCGGTCGCACCAGCCCGCTGGCTGTGGGCAGCCACGACAATCATGAATCATGGCCCTCGGCTGGTGCGCGGCCCTGATTGTACGGGAGAGCGGAGCGACGACTGGCCTGGAGCGTATCTTCGTGGCGCTGCTGCCCTTCTCGATGTACGCCACAAGCGCGACGATCGGGAACGGCCAGCTGATCGTGCATCTGCTCCCTGCGCTCGTAGTCGGACTGACCCTGCTTGGCCGGAAGCAGCGGAGATGGTACGAAGAACTGCTTGCCGTGACCTGCATACTAGGGGCGCTGGTGTCCCCGACGAGTGCGGCGCCCTTTTTCTGGATCGCGTTGTTCGTCCCTGATACCCCGCGACCGGCTGTGTTCATTGCGCTAGGATACGCTGCGCTGACCCTCTTTGCGCTGTCGTTCCAAGGAGCTCACTCTGAGGCTGGGACGGTTCTGCAGGAGTGGTACGATCGTGCGATCAGGGGAGCGGGTATTGCCAAACAGGGCCTGTCCACCGAGGGAGGCGATCTGAGAGCTGTCGTGCTGTTGGCCATGACCTGGGTCGCAGCGCTGGCTCCGGCACACTTGCTCGCTTCCCCACCGCCGTGGAGCACGCTCTTTGCAGCCGGGCAGACAATTGTCTGGGTTCTGGTGCTCATTTTCCTCCTCGAACGGGCCAGTCACGAGAAATCCGTAAGGGGCAGCGTATGACCGGGTGCGCTTCACCTCCCCCTCGCTTCTCAATCATTGTCCCGACCTATGGACGGCCCAAACAGCTGGCGATCTGCCTGCAGGCGCTCGCGCGTCTTGCTTATCCGCGTGACCGGTTCGAGGTCATCGTCGTCGATGATGGCAGCCAATCTCCGCCAGAAGAGGTGGTCAGTGCCTTCCATGGCCAACTCGACGTCACCTTGCTCGATCAGCCCCATGCCGGGCCAGCAGCGGCACGGAACACAGGCGCGGCGCGGGCGAAGGGTGAGTTCCTGGCCTTTACCGATGACGACTGTGCCCCGACCCCCGACTGGTTGAGCGCCCTGGCGGCGCGCTTTGCCGCCATGCCAGAGTGCATGATCGGTGGGCGAACCCTGAATGCACTCCCCGAAAACCCCTATTCCGCTGCCAGCCAGCTCCTGGTCGATTACCTGTATGCGTACTACAATGCGAACCCTGAGCGGGTCGGTTTCTTCACCTCTAACAATCTGGCTTTGCCGAGGAGGCTCTTTTGGGCCATCGGCGGCTTCGACTCGACCTTTCCCCGCGCCGCAGCCGAAGACCGGGAGTTCTGCGACCGCTGGCGGTACCACGGGTATCGCATGATCTACGCTCCAGAAGCAGTGGTCTACCATGCCCATGCGTTGACGTTTCGCACCTTTTGGCGGCAGCACGTCAACTACGGCCGGGGAGCTTGCTGTTTCCATCGTCTCCGCGCCCAGCGTGGCTGTGACAGGATCAAGCTGGAGCCTCTCTCTTTTTATGTGCAGTTACTGCGCTATCCGTCTGCACGGGGCCAGTGCCTGAGACGGAGACTGCGGCTTACGGCACTGCTCGGCATTTCACAGCTCGCAAACGCAGTGGGCTTCTTTTGGGAGAGCAGAAGGCAGTGAAATACCTCTGCCACGTGTAGTGCTCCCCGTATGTCGGGAGTCACGAACTGAGTGCCGCGGCTGGTCTGGGATTCGTGTTTGACCGGGCACAACGCCCGATCTCTAGAGGCCCGCCGTGCATCTCTGACAAAAGCTGACCCGCAAT
>JANWXO010000406.1 GCA_025057295.1 Candidatus Binatia bacterium
GCCCTGTGGTGTGGCAGTATGTAGGATAGCAACAGGTAAGCGGTTTCGTGCCCTGCTGCTGAATATATCCCATCAATTAACGTCTGTGTTAGTGTGCACGATTGGTGGAAGCAAGCGACTGGGAACTCGTTAAGCGGTGTAAGGAGGGCGACCGGGAGGCGTTTCGCGAGCTAGTGGAACGATATCAGCGGAAGGCAGTTGCGGTTGCCTACGGGATGCTCCACGACCGCGAGGATGCTCTGGAAGTCTCGCAAGAGGCGTTCGCCAAAGTTTTCACCAGCATGCACCAATTTAAAGAGGAGGCCAGTTTTTACACCTGGCTGTATCGGATCGTTGTCAATTTAGCGATCGACCGCCAACGCCAGAAAAACAGGCAGCCGCAGTTGGAGCGTGACGACCAGGAAGAGGGGGAGAGCAACCGCGTCGAGACCATTCCGGCCAGGCCCGAAGCCGACCCGTACGAGCAGACAAAAGACAAAGAGTTGGGAGAGCGCATTCGGGCTGCCATTGCCGAGTTGACGCCTGCCCACAAAGCGGTCATACTGCTGCGCATAGTGGAGGGCCTATCGTACGAGGAGATCAGCGAGGTCTTACAGTGCTCTCGAGGGACGGTTATGAGTAGATTGCATTACGCGCGCAAACGGTTGCAATCGCTGCTGCGATCCGAACTATGAGATGCGTGTCAAGCCGTCGTGTAGTCCGCTGCTCGCCGTGATTATGATGCACTGTCCACGCTACGAACGTCTTGCCGCTCTGCTCTACGATGGAGAGTTACACGGTCCGTTGCGGCGCGAAGTCCGAGCCCACGTTGCCGGGTGTGTTGCCTGTACGCGCTGGCTTGCCGCCATTGAACGGATGCAAGAGGTCCTCGCGCAGGACATTGACGAGCAGGTCGAGCAGATCGATTTTTCCCGCTTTTGGGAACAACTCGAAGGGAAACTCTCAGCTCCTCCTCCTTCTTGGCTGGTGCGTCTGCGGTTGCGGTGGGAGCAGTGGAAAGCGAGCCAACCTGTGGGTGTCCCCCTTGGGGCCGCAGCGGTGGCCGTGCTTCTCGCCGTGATCTTCTCGGTCGTGCACTTTGGGCTCCGCTTTGACGCGCTCGTGTCCACTCCACAGCCAGACCCGTCCCGTTTGATGACCTCCAACCAAGCACAAATCCAATCCCTCTCTGCAGCGACCACGGTTGCGCTCTGGAACGAGCCAACGAGTAACGCCCCAGTTATCTGGCTTGCAGACGATCGAGACGGAGCCGTGCCATGAGGACACGCTGTTTCATCTTCCTCTGCTTTGCAGCGACCCTGGTCTGGGTCCTTCAGGCGGTCGCCGGAGACATGGTCGAGGTCCGCATCGACACCGTACTGGCCACGAATGCCTCGCACGATTTCGACACTCGGCTCGGAGATATGCGGCGACAACTCAGCGCCTTTCGCTTTTCCTCTTACCGCCTCGTACAAGAGGAGCGGCGGCAGGTAGGATGGGGCAAACAGGCCGATTTTCTCTTGCCCGGCGGACGGTTTCTGCAAGTGGTCCCCAAGGGCTATGTGAACGAACAGATCGCTCTGCACGTCATGCTCATGGAAGGCTCGACACCGACTTCCCTCATGAGTACTGACGTCCGCATGCCCAATCCAGGTGCCTTGTTTATTGCTGGGCGACCCCACCAGGAAGGCACTCTCATTATCAGAATCGGTGTCGCAGCATCAGACTGACTCGACCTCCAGCCTTCTCCCTGAGAAGTTGCGATCTACGTTTTTCTCATCGCCCGCATGAGCACTTCGGCCACCTCCGGCCGCGAGAACTCCGAAGGCAGCAGTTCTCCTCGACTGAGCAGCTCCCGTACCTTCGTGCCTGAAAGGTTCACCTGAGTGTCTGGTCCACCAGGAGCGGTTTTCGCTGTCGCCATTTGGCCCGTCACAGTAGAGAAGAAAGCATTTTCGAATTTGAGCGGCTGGATACCGAGCTCTCCTGGCGCAAATTCGTCGAAGATCTTCTGCGCGTCGTAGGTGCCGTAGTAATTGCCCACGCCAGCATGATCTCTTCCGACGATGAAGTGGGTGCACCCGTAATTCTTGCGTGCGATGGCATGGAAAATAGCCTCGCGCGGGCCGCCATAGCGCATCGCGGCCGGATAGACGGAAAGGAGCACGCGCTCCTGGGGGTAGTAATGCTCG
>JANWXO010000407.1 GCA_025057295.1 Candidatus Binatia bacterium
CTCCTTTGCTCGGTCGTCGAGGCTTTTTTAGCGAGATTGTTTCTCGTTCGTCAACGGACCTTCGCCAGATGGTCTGCCCAGGCTGGCTGCTGCCACGAGCAAGGAAGGAAGTTGGCGGAGCGCTCTCATGCTGCTGCTGCCGTCCGTCGCGCAATGAGGATGAAACCGGTGTGGGCGACCATACGGTGGGTGGGGCGTACGGAGAGGTCTTTGACCTGCCAGAAGCGCACGAGATTTTCCATGACCTCGATAGCGGTGAAACCACTGTGGGCACGGAGGGCATCGACCAGGGTTTTGATCTGTACAATGGTCGGTACATAGCCGACCAGGACACCACCTGGGCGCAGGGCGCGTGCTGCGTGAGGGAGTACACGCCAGGGTTCAGGGACGTCGAGAAAGAGGCGGTCTGCATCTTGTGCCGCGATCGTAGTGTAGGCATCGCCGAGTTGCAACGTCCAGTTTGGCGCTTCGCCAAAGAAGCGCGAGACGTTCTCACGCGCCATGGTGCAGAAATCTTCTCGTGCCTCGATTGTGACGAGAGAGCCTGTGGGGCCGATGACCCGTAGGAGAGCGATGGTGAGGGCACCCGGTCCGGCCCCCACTTCTATCACGAATGCGCCGGGGAACACGTCGCCCCAGAGCAGCATCAGGCCGACGTCTTTCGGGTAGATTACCTGCGCACGACGCGGCAGATGCGGAATGAGGTGAGCATAGGTCGGGCGAAAGACCCAGAATGGCTCCTGTTGCGAGGTATGAATCATGGTCCCTTCAGGCAAGCCGATGATCTGGTCCGCTGAGAGTGTCCCTCTATGGAGGGAGATGCGGCCGCCCGGTTTCAAAGTGCGCAAGTATTCGCGGTCTTTGCGATCGATAAACAGCACTGTTTCGCCAGCTTGGAGCACGGCACGAGGAGACATAGAGAAGATCCGGGCAGAGTGTCAGCTGGGAAGGGAGTCCGTATCGCTCTGGTCCCTGTTCTGCCTCCTTTTTCGTTCCACCTCGTGCATGAGGCGGCAAAAAGAGCAAAGAGGAGCGAATGCTGGCATCCCGCAGCTTTCGCATTCTTGGGGTGGACTGCCGTCCGGTGCGACGAAAAGGGACTGGGCCGAGCGGAGAAACTCTTGGACGAATGTCAGTTTTGTCCCCGGCATATGGGCTTCGATACGATTCAAAATCTCCTTGTAGAAAAGCTGAGAGGCGCCGTGGCTGTGGGGGCATTCGTCTATGACGTAGTCGATCCCTCGCAGGAATGCATACGCGGCGGTTTCCAGCTCGCTCATCCGATACAGAGGCCGGACCTTGCGCACGAATTTGGGGTGGGTTGGGTGGAGAACAGGTTTCTCTCGTGCCAGATACTCCATTTGCCAATGGAGGACGTTGGCGAGCAGGCGTGCTGCTTCGTCGTCTAGATTGTGTCCGGTGGCGAGGACGGTAAAACCCCCTTCTTGGGCGTAACGGTCGAAGAAATAGCGTTTCATTTTTCCGCACGCAGCGCACGGTGGCCGTTGGGTGAATCGGGCCGCGACAGGGACGGACACAGCTTCTTCTGCCAAGGGGACGATGCGTAATGGGACATGGTGCAGGCGCGCAAAATGCTCCGCTTTTTGGCGGGAGAGAGAAGAGTACGCGTCAATCCCGAGATCGAGGTAGAGTCCTTCTGTCTGGTATCCTTGCGTAATGAGGACGTCCCATAGGGCGAGGCTGTCTTTGCCACCGGAGACGGCGACGAGTACGCGTTCGTCGCGCGTAAACATTTTTTCTTTTGTGATCGTCCGCTCAACTTGGCGGCAAAAGTACAGCAGGAAGCACGCGCGGCAGAAGGCAGCATTGTGGGACGGCAGGTTGATGGTTGCACGGGCGTGGCAGCGGGTGCACTTCATAGCCCCCCCGAGATCACGGAACGAATCTCAATCTCGTCGTCATCCTCTACCAGGTCGTCTTCGGTCAGCAGCTGATCGTGGCGGATGACCATGACAGTGGACGGGAGCAGGGAGAGTTTTTTCAACAACACCGAGACGCGCATCTCCCCGGAGATGGTGATAGTTTTATTTTGTGGCAGTAAGGTGATGCGCACGATGCTGAACCGTACCATGTCAACTGGGGAGCAACAAGAACCCTTGACAAGGACAGCTCTTATCTCTTATCTTTTTTGCACTAC
>JANWXO010000408.1 GCA_025057295.1 Candidatus Binatia bacterium
CACGGGCGATGGCGAGCTCCCGTTCAATTTGTTCGCGCGAGAGCCCGTACTCTTCCTGCAGGGTGGTGCGTGCCGTGTCTCCGAGGCGGTCGTAGCGCCTGAGACTTTCTTCGTATTCCACGATTGCCTCTGCATGCCTGCCACGCTTCAGGTAGGTCTGCCCCAGAGCGTAGGCGTTGTACGCCTGCAGGAAATCCAGGATCGTTCCCGGTCCGCCCGGCGCGCGTGCAGGTGGCCGCGGGCCGCAGGCGCAGAGGAAGAGCAACACCGAAAGGGCTACCGTCGAGGGCGCGCGCCAGCACATAAGACGCCTCCTCCCTTACGCCTCTACTCCGGTGAGCGGGCTGCTGTCAACTGGAAGAGGCGCTTCCAGCAAAAGCAGCTACTGCTCGATGAACTCCTTCAACACCTCTCGTACTTTTTCTGGTCGTTCTTCTTGGACGAGATGACCACTGTTGAGAATCACCTCGAAAGCGGAGTTGGGAATGTCCTGTTTGAGTCTCCGGCCGAAGTCGAGGGGCACATACGCATCCCCATCCCCCCAGACGACAAGGGTCGGGACCTGCAATTGGGTGAGGGCAGGTTGGATCTCGTTTTCGATCAGTGGCCGCAAGGTAAACTCGCGCATGAACTTGAGGAGCGCGGTCCGTGCACCGGGGTCGTCGTGGTAGGGTTGCAGATAGGTCTGCAGGAGGGAATCAGGCATACGCTCTTCCTTTTCTACACCGCCGCGCAGGAGCCGTTTGAGAAACCAATCACCGGTGAAAAGATTGCCGATGAGTCTCGTCCGGAGGAGGCGGAAACTCAGGGGTGGGGGAGAATAGTACAGCGGTGCGTCTATGAGGACGAGTTTGCGGACTTTGTTTGGATGCCGCAGGGTGTACAGGGCGACGATGGCACCACCAACGTCGTGACCAACGAGGATCGGGCTGGTCAGCTGAAAATGGTCGAGGAACTTCCCTAACTGTTCCACGTACAGGTCAACGCTGTAGGTTTTGTCTTGCGGTTTCTCGGAAAAACCGAACCCCATGAGATCGAGGGTGTAAACCGTGTTCCCAAAGGTGAGGCCGGGGGTGATGTTCCGCCATACATATGAAGAGGTGAGGAACCCATGCACAAAGATGAGCGGACGTCCGATTCCCTGCTGGGTATAGTGGATCGCGACCCCGTCAATCTGGACGTAGGCTTTGTCAGGGTATTTTTGTGCTAGTTCAGGACCAGTGAGACTTGGCCCTGAGGATCCACACCCAAGCAGGGAGAAGGTCATGAGCAGTACCACACCACAGCCCGTTTTGCTTCGTGTCATCCTGATTTCGCTCCTTCTCGGTGTTCGTTTGACAAACAAGCGCTTGCCGCGCACAATACACCGCTGTGCCCGTGCCGCGAAGGTACAATCATGGGCAGCCACTGTAGCGCTGCCAGGAATGGGCGACAAGGGGCGACTTTCTCGCCGAGGGGGACACAATGGCAGAACCCGGTGTTTTTGAGGTGATGTATACGACACGGAGCTTGCGTCGGCTGAAACCCGATCCCGTGCCAGATGAAGTGATCTATCGTATTCTCGATGCAGCGATCCGCGCTCCCAGCGGGGGCAATACGCAACACTGGCGCTTTCTCGTGGTGAAGGATCCGCAGATCAAGCAACAGGTACAACAGATCTACCAAAAAGGGTGGAGCGAGGTGCAGGCGATGTATCGCACCCGCACTGCGCCTGCACATATGGCGGAGGAGAAGTTTCGCCGCTTGCTCGATGCTGCGGCCTATCTCGCCGACCATCTGGCAGAGGTGCCAGTGTTGCTTTTCGCCTGCCTGCAGGAACGCCCGCTGCCGGCGCACCTTGCCGCGAGACTGGCCCGTCTTGCAGGATCGAGTATTTATCCGGCGGTGCAAAACATTCTCCTCGCCTGCCGCGCCCTCGGACTAGGCGCAACCTTAACGACGGTGAGTGCGCTGTATGAGGAGGAGCTGAAGGCGGTTTTAGGTCTGCCTGCGGATGTTTCGACCTATGCCTTGATCCCTATTGGGTACCCACGGGGAAAGTTTGGTCCGGTCCAGCGCGTGCCGGTTGAAGAGGTGACGTGCGTGGACCGTTGGGGCACCCCGTTCACACGGCCGACGTGAGGAGGTGCACAGGGGCGGAACGGCTGTGCGACCGG
>JANWXO010000409.1 GCA_025057295.1 Candidatus Binatia bacterium
TTGAATACGCTGGCTCAGGAAGCGCTCGTGCTCTTTGCGCAAGCCCACCGTGAGATCGCCTTCAGTTTTCACCCTGATCGTACCCTTCCCTTGCTGGAACTCGATCGTGAAGGAATGAAGCGGGTCTTGCGCAATCTGCTCGATAATGCTGTCGCCGCGTGCGCGGCGGTCGAGGGACCTTGTCGGATCGAGGTCGTCACGCGCTATCTGCGTCCTCTCGGGATTGCCCGTCTCGAAGTTGCTGATACCGGCTGCGGCATTCCTGCGGCGGTGAGAGAGCGGCTCTTCGAGCCGTATTTCTCGACCAAGAAAGACGGGACTGGTCTTGGGCTTGCGATTGTGGCCACGGTAGTGGCCGACCATAAGGGGTTTATCCGGGTGCGCGATAACCAGCCACGGGGCAGCCGATTTGTGATCGAACTGCCAGTGCGGCGCCACGAGCAGCGACTGGTGTCAACCGTGGAGGCCGCTGCGGTACCCTTGGACGGAACGGAGGACAGGCGAGAGAGGGAGAGTTATGGGTGAGACGATTCTGGTCGTGGACGATGAGGCGACGATTCGCGAGACGCTGCGAGGCGTGTTGAGCGACGAGGGGTTTCGGGTGGTAGAGAGTGAGGGTGGAGCGGCGGTGTTCGACGTGGTGAGGAGCCAGCGACCGCAGGTGGTCATTCTCGATATCTGGATGCCGCAGATCGACGGCTTGGAGTTGCTGGAGCAGCTGCGGATGCGCGAGCCGGAACTCCCTGTCATCATCGTCTCTGGGCACGGAGCGATCGAAACGGCCGTGCGCGCGACGAAACTCGGAGCTGTGGATTTCATCGAAAAGCCCTTTTCCCTGGACGCCCTCCTGCGTTCTGTGTACCGGGCAGTGGGGCGCGAGGCAAACGGCACCGGAAAGCCGTTTCCGTTGTGCGACGCTGTTCCGTCGCTCTGTCTGGCCCGACGCTCTGGGCGACAAGTGCGGGCACGGACGATTCAACGCAGTGTCGTCACCCACGGCAGGGGGTTGCACTCCGGCATCCGCACGGGCGTGATCCTGCACCCTCTTCCACCGGGGAGCGGGATTGTGTTTACCTCGCTCTCGTCCGACGTCGTCATTCCCGCGACAGTCGATTACGTCGAGTCCACCGGGTATGCCACTGGCCTCTACCGGGACGGTGTGTTCGTCAAGACGGTGGAGCATCTCATGTCGGCGCTACACGGGTATGGAATCACCGATGTGATGATCAAAACCCAGGGAGAGATCCCGATCCTCGACGGTTCGGCGCTCGAGTTCTGCCAGCTGCTCGAACAGGCAGGGATGGTCGAGCAGGGCGAGGCGGTAGAGGAGCTCGTTCCTGATCGCACGTACAGTGTCGAAGATCCCCAGGCAGGGAAGTGTATTCGCATCGAGCCGGCTGAGCACCTGGAGATCCACTATACCTTGAGCTACCCCGAACCGGTCGGCTGTCAGGAGTATCGTTATGTCCATCTGGGTGCGGAGCACTACCGCGAGCAGGTTGCTCCGGCCCGGACTTTCGGCTTTCTCAAGGACATCGAGGCACTCGAGCAGATGGGGTTAGCGAACGGAGGGCGGCTGCACAATTGTATCCTCATCGGCGCCCAGGGGGTGATTAACCCTCCTCTGCGTTTCCCGGACGAACTGGCACGCCATAAGGTGCTCGACCTGATTGGAGATCTCTATTTGCTGGGTCGTCCTCTGCGCGGCAAGGTGACTGCCTATCGTACCGGTCACAGCGACAATATCGCCCTCCTCCGGGCGATCCGCGACGGTATGAGACTCAGCACCCCAGCACGATGAGACGCGGAAAAAGATCGGGAAAAAATCAGCCAACAGTGAGCCCCCTTTCTCGCTGAGATGAGTGAGGAACGGATTCCAGAGGAGTGCCTGACTCGGGCCGGTGCTTGATTGTCGGACAGTATACCCATGGCTACGATCCATTCTCGGTCCGGAGTCTCGAAGCCGCTGGCAAAGTTGATCGCTGCCCTGACCACTGTCCTTGGGGTAGTGCCTGTACCCTTCCCGGTCCGTCACCGGACGCAGACCGGAGTGCGGCCCTTCCGTGAGCATCCGCTGCTGTTTGCGAAAGAGTTCGCGCGCCGTACGCGGGAACGTCTGGCGCATTGTGAGG
>JANWXO010000040.1 GCA_025057295.1 Candidatus Binatia bacterium
TTGATGCGCATGCTCGAAGCGGGCGAGGACCCCTTGTTTATCGTCCGACGGATGGTGATCTTTGCGGCTGAAGATATCGGCAACGCCGACCCGCACGCGTTGTCGCTTGCCGTCGCGGCAAAAGAGGCGGTGCACTTCGTCGGTTTACCCGAAGCACGCATCCCTCTCGCCCAGGCTGCGACCTATCTGGCGACCGCACCGAAGTCCAATGCTGCGTATAAAGCGATGTTAGCAGCCTCGGAGGATGTGCAGCGCTATGGCGCGCTGCCCGTCCCTCTGCATTTGCGCAATGCGCCGACACGGTTGATGAAACAGTTGCACTACGGCAAAGGGTATCAGTACGCCCATGACTACGAGGGAGCGGTGATCGACCAGCAGCATCTGCCCGACGCGCTGCGGGAACGGCGGTATTACCTGCCCACCGACCGCGGGTACGAGCGCATCATTCGAGCACGCATGGTCGCACGGCGGAAAAAGGCGGGAACGAGAAACGAGCGGGAGGCGAACACAGCACGAGAGCAGAGCGACTCACAGTCCCTGAGTCAGCCTTCCAGCAAATCGAACTGAGGGGACACAGGAGGGAGAAACATGCGCTACACGACTCCAGAACCATTCACTGTGAATGTGCCAGAGGCCGTGCTGGAAGACCTGCGCAATCGCCTGAGCCAGGTGCGCTGGCCGGGAGAGATTCCCGACTCAGGTTGGGAGTATGGCAGCAACCTGGCGTACATGCGCACGCTCGTCGAATACTGGCGGACGCACTATGACTGGCGCGAGCACGAACGGCAGATTAATCGGTGGTCGCATTACCGCGTGACCATCGACGGGCAGAGGATTCACTTCATCCACGTACGGGGAAAAGGGCCCAACCCCTTGCCGTTGATTATTACACACGGATGGCCGGGGTCGTTCTACGAATTCATGGAGCTCATCGGTCCGCTCACTGACCCTGCCGCGTACGGGGGAGACGCGGCTGACGCGTTCGACCTCGTCATCCCTTCACTGCCGGGGTATGGATTTTCCGATCCCACACACGAGCGCCGCGTCAACATCTGCCGGATCGCCGACTGGTTCGCGGTGCTGATGACGGAGGTGTTAGGGTACAGCCGCTACGGTGCGCAGGGTGGGGACTGGGGAGCCATGGTCACCTCGCGTCTCGGGTTTGCCTACCCGCATAACGTAGTGGGAATTCACTTGAACATGGTCGGTGTAGCCCCGCATCCGGAGAACCGCAAGAATCTTTCCCCCGCGGAACAGGCCTGGCTGAAGGAGGTAGAGGCGTGGCGACAGGAAGAGACCGGGTATCAGGGGATCCAAGGCACCAAACCGCAAACCCTCGCTTATGGGTTGAATGACTCGCCGGTCGGCTTATGTGCCTGGATTATCGAGAAGTTTCGTAGCTGGAGCGATTGTGGCGGCGAGCTCGAGCGGGTATACACCAAAGACCAGCTCCTCACCAATGTGATGATCTACTGGGTCACGCAGACCATCAACTCTTCCACCCGCTTGTACTATGAAGAGCGTCACCATCCCTGGCGTTTGGGAAAGGACGAACGGATCGCCGTGCCGACCGGGGTTGCGGTCTTTCCCAAAGAGCTGATCCGGCCACCACGTGAATGGGCGGAGCGGGTCTATAACATTCAACGGTGGACCCCTATGCCGGCTGGCGGGCACTTTGCAGCGATGGAACAACCTCAGTTGTTGGTGGAGGATATCCGGGCGTTCTTTCGCAGCATACGCTGACCCGCCTGCGCTGCCGGCTGCCGTGTTCATGCTGTCTCGGCAGGGGTGATTTCAAAGGCGAACGCCGGCTGCTTGTACCAACCGGCGATCCACCTGAGCACTCTGGCGAGGAGATACTTGCGGTAGAACAGCGGCAAGATCTCTGTCGCGACTGCAGGGTCGTCGCGCCACACCGCAGTGCCCCGCAGGGAGGTGTTGCCGATGCGCAGTTCCACCTGCGGGTTCGCACGGAGATTCTTGATCCAGCTCGCTTTGGTACCGCGGCCCGAGGTGACGTAGATCTTCCCGTTGCTCACGGCAAACCAGACCGGCACGGTATACGGCTTCCCGGTCTTGCGCCCACGGACGGTCAACTGCACGAGCGATGCGCGGTCGAGAGCAGGGAGGTCGATCATCAGAGCCCTCCCGAGAGGGGCACGAACCGTTGCGCACGGCTCTGCAGGCGGCGCGGCTCGATGATAATCGTGCGGTCCGGCGAGGGGATCGTGGTGCCGATCCGCCAGGCAGGAGTACCGTACGCACGGGCGATCTGGAGCGCCCGTTCGGCGTCGGACTCGGGAGTGACGATACAAAAGCCGATTCCCATATTGTAAACTTGGAACATCTCCGCATCGCTGATCTGTCCCATCTCTTGCAACACGGTGAAGATCGGGGGGGGCGGAGGGAGGGTGTGGATGTGATAGCCGATCGGGGTCGCGGTGCGCGTGAGATTGAAGAACCCGTCCCCTGTGATGTGGATGAGCGCTTTCAGCTGCAGGCCAGCGGCAAACATGGCTGTGATCTCCGGGACATAGATGCGAGTCGGTTCGAGTAATTCTTCACCCACAGTGCGCCCGCAGTCCTGGAGAGCACTGTCGACGGTCAGCTTCATGTCCCCGAAAAGGATGCGGCGCGCAAGAGTCAGACCATTACTGTGGATCCCGCTGCTCCCCAGGCCGATGAGCGCCTCGCCCGGTTGGATGTCCTGCCCGATGATCACGCGATTGAGGGGGACGGTGCCAATCGCTGTGCCAGCGAGATCCACTCCGGCTCCGACCCGGATCCCGCGCAGCATATCGCCGAGCTGGGCAATTTCGCCTCCGGCGATGCTCACTCGTGCCATCTCGGCGCCGCGAAACAACCCCTTGCCGATCTCTTCCAACACGGCAGGGTCTAATTGCTCGACGGCAATGTAATCGACGAAAGAGAGGGGGGTGGCACCGACACACAAAAGGTCGTTGACATTCATGGCGATGCAGTCGATGCCCACGGTGTCGTATTTGCCGAGCATTTCGGCGACCAGTAATTTGGTGCCCACTCCGTCGGTTGCAATCGCAATCCCGGTGGGAAGACCGTCGATCTGAATGACGTTGGCAAAATAGCCGAGCGGCAGGGAGGGGCGGGCCGTAGGATGGAGGGCGAACGTCTTTTCTACCCACGCACGTAAGCGGGCCAGGCCAGCCTCAGCTTTCGCGCTGTCGACGCCAGCAGCAGCATAGAGGGGATCTCTGGAATGCTCCATGGTGTGGGATGTTTAGCCAATCTGTCCGGGGAAGGCAATGCACCGAGAGCGCAGGCCGCAGGGGGCCCATGCGCCGTTCTGGATCCGCTGGGAGGCTGGTGCTGACAGCTGCCCATGCTGGCCACACTCTTGACTCCCCAGGATCGTC
Source organism: Candidatus Binatia bacterium (assembly GCA_025057295.1). GTDB lineage: Bacteria > Desulfobacterota > Binatia > Bin18 > Bin18 > JANWXO01. Next base: position 3,393 of record JANWXO010000040.1, read on the forward strand.
AGCCCATCATGGGCGCCGAGTGGTCTCTGGCGGGTAATATGTACGAAGCGTTTTACGGTTTCCGCGACAGTCCGTTTCGCCTCACGCCGGACCCTGAGTACCTCTTCCTCAGCACGAATCACCAGGAAGCGCTCGGTCACCTGCTGTTTGGCGTGAGCGAGGGCAGCGGTGTGGTCGTGATCACCGGAGAGATCGGCACTGGCAAAACGACGCTCTTGCGCACGTTGGTCCGCACCCTCGATCCTCAAAAGACCACGGTTGCTTACATCTTCAACCCGGCGTTGTCGGCGCTGGAGCTGTTACAAACGATCAACGCCGACCTGGGACTACCGGCGACGTCGACGAGCAAAAAAGAGTTGATCGACGAGCTGAACCAGTTCCTCCTGCAACAGCAAGCGGCCGGCCGCCGGGTGGTGGTGATCATCGATGAGGCGCAGGACCTCGCACCGAGCGTGCTGGAGCAGTTGCGTCTGCTTTCTAATCTCGAGACCGAACGCGAGAAACTGTTGCATATCGTCTTGGTCGGACAACCCGAATTAGGTCGTTTGCTGGAACGGCCAGAATTAGCCCAACTCGAGCAGCGGGTGACGCTACGATGGCACCTCGGTCCGATGAATGCGGAGGAGACTGCGGGGTATGTACGCCATCGTCTCCGGATTGCGACCGACGGGCGTGAACCGGTTCGTTTCACTCCTGCCGCCTTGCGGCAGCTGCACCGCTTTTCCCGTGGGATCCCCCGTGTGATCAATGTCCTCTGCCACCGGGCACTGCTGATCGGCTATACTCGTGAAGAGCGTGTTATTGGGCCAGCCGTTATCCATCAAGCTGTCCGGGAGATGCGTGCGCCCGTCCGCGAGAGCCCCTCTGTGTTGGCCCGCTCTCCTGTTGCGCTCATCTCTGCCGTGCTTCTGCTCCTGCTAGGGGGAGTATTCAGCGTCGCCTGGATGCGCGGCTGGCTGTCTGCACCCTCTCTGCACCGTGTCGTGGGGACGGCACTGACTTTTTTGCAGGCGCAAAGCGTGAGCGGTCCACCCGCAAGCGCACCACCGGCACCCCATACCCTTCCGCCCCTCGCGTCCCAGGCTGTCTCCGAGGCCGGACCAGAACCGGCTGTTGCGGAACGCTTCATGACGGCAGAAGCGTTCGTGCAGGAACTGCAACGACGCGAACTGGTAGAAAGCGCCATCCATGCGACCGACGGTCTGCTGCGCGCATGGCAGGTCGCGCCGCTGCGCAGCGCAGAATGGCGCAATGGCACGCTCGATCTCGGTGCCATCGCCCGCGCCCGCCATCTCGAATACCTGCCCTTCAGCGGCTCGTTGCGTCTTCTGTCGCTGCTCGACCTCCCCGCCATCGTGGAAGTCATCGTGCCAGAACGTCAGGAGATGCGGTTTGTGCTGCTGGTGGGGATGGCGCAGGAGCATTGCCGCGTCCTCCTCGATCGTGAGCGAGACGTGCCACTCGAGGCAATGCACGAGCACTGGTTTGGCAAAGCTCACGTGTTTTGGAAAGATTTTGAAAACATTGGTTTTCTCTTGACGGTTGGCAGTGTCGGACAAAACGTGAAGCGCCTCCATATGTTGTTGTCCAAGGTGGAGGAGTTACAGCGCGCTCATTTGCCTGCGGAGCAGCCGCACGCGAAGGCGACATTCTTGAACCGTGAGACGTTCAGTAAGCAGACCGAGCAGGTCGTCGCGCGGTTCCAGAGAGCGAATCGTCTCACCCCGGATGGAGTGGTCGGGCCCCTGACGATGATTTTGTTATACAACGCGTTGCCCGAGTACCCCCGCCCCCGTCTCACTCCGGTCTCTCCGAGCCTGACGCAGCCGGGAATGCGGCAAAACACAAGTCTGTTGCAGGGCAATGGGGTGTCGAGCCGGGAGGGAACATGAGCACGATTCTCGATGCGCTGCGCAAGGTTGAAGGGGAACAACGGGCGCGCACGACCGATGCGCGAGCGCGGTTGTTGCTCACCCCTCTGCCGCCTCTGCCTCGCCACACGCGGTTGCGCTTCCCTAGGTCTTGGCTCGTGAATATTGGACTCGCGTGCGGTGGGTTTGCCGTGGGGCTCGGGGTTGTCTTGTGGCGATCTCCCCTGTACATGGCGCAAGAGCAGGTCACTCATGCTCCGGTGTCCTCCCCCACTTCCGCATCACAAACCCCGACGACGGCAGGATCCCCTCTGTCCGTTCCCCCTCCGCCCGAGGAGACAGCTAATCCCCCATCCGTTGCCTCGAGCAGTCCACCGCTGCCAGATGGGGTGTATGAGTTTTCTCCGGATGAGGAGTTTGCCGCGGTACAGCGTTCCCCCTTCGTTTCCACACCTCCGGCGCGAGAGGCGACGACGGCGCCGCAACCTCCTTTGCCATTTCTATCGGCTGTCCAGAGGGAGCAGCAACCGGTTTTTGTGACAGGGGCTGACCTTCCTGGAGCTGGGCGAGGAGAAACCGCGTCTGTCGTCCCACCAGAGCACCAAACTCCGCGTGAGGCAGCACGTCTGTCTCCGACTTCTCCTGACAGTCTCTCCCGGACGCCTGCCGCAGGGCAGGCGGGAGCTAGCGCCGTAGAGCCTGGCGCCGTGCCGACCAACACCTCGGTGAGTTTTCTGCAATGGTCCCCCGACCCCAGTAAGCGGATCGCGTTCATCAAGCTGAACAATGGGCCGCTCACGCTCGTACAGGAAGGGGACACGGTGAACGGATTTACCGTGGTCGAGATTCGCCGCAACGAGGTCGAGCTCCGTTCCGGCACCTCTCGCATCACGCTGCACGCTAAATAGCAGGTGCAGTCGGGTATCGCTCCTCTTCCGCACTAGCCCTTTTTCGCCTGCGCTCTGAGTGCCTTGATGCGGCGTTTCAGCGCCTTCTCGCGCCGTTTGCGCCGCCGGCGCAGCTCTTTATCGCGTTCCCGATGCATGTGCCTCACCTCCTTCGTTGGCGTTGTAGCTCTCTGTTATAGCCTTGTCACAGGGAGCTGCAACGCCGGTCTGGTGTGGTTGCGAACCTACTACTAGATGTTGTAGAGGGATGATTTTTCTGCTACAGCACATTGTATCTTGGTCAGGGGTGGAGACGCCCGAGTGCGAGGGTATTGTGTCTGGGGGAGGAGAGGAGCTGTTCACCATCAAGGGGCTCAAGGGCGGACCGACGTTTCTCTTCAACGACAAAGCCCCGTTTGCAGAGGTCATTAAAGCTGTCGAAGAAGAGTTGGCTCGTGCCAATGGCTTCTTCCGCGATTCACCGGCGATTCTCGCCTTTGGCAGTCGGGTGCTCAACAAGGAGGAGTGGCGCGCGTTAAAGGAGATCCTGCACCGCGAAGGGTTGCTCTTGCGCTACGCCGTCGCCACGGAGCCGACCAGCCGTGAGCTCCTCTACAAGGAGGGATTGCCGGTGCGGGACAGTTTGGCCGCTGCCCAAGAGACCAAGAAAGGCCCGCCGACCATCAAGGGCAGCAACGCTTTGTACCTGCGACGGAACCTGCGCTCTGGCCAGAAGGAGGTGTTCGAGGGGAATGTGGTGCTCGTGGGGGATGTCAACCAGGGTGCAGAAATTCTCGCCGGCGGCGACGCGATCGTCTTCGGCACGCTGCGGGGGGTGGTCCATGCCGGGTACCCGGATAACAGGGAGGCAGTCGTCATTGCCCTGAACTTGGTCCCTTTGCAGCTCCGTATCGGTCCCTTCATCGGCCGTGCGGACGAGGGGCAGAACCATCGCCGTCCGCCTCAGCCGGAGATCGCCCGGGTCAAAGACGAGCGGATTGTCATCGAACCTTATCATGGAGATTACAGGAGGCCCTAAGCCATGAGCGGGCGAGCGATTGTGATTACCTCAGGCAAGGGTGGAGTAGGAAAAACGACAGCCACGGCCAACCTCGGGGTCGGGCTTGCCAAACACGGGTGCAAGGTAGTCATGGTCGATGGTGATATCGGTCTGCGCAATCTGGATATCATCATGGGCCTCGAGAACCGTATTGTCTACCACCTGGTCGATGTCGTGCGCGGCCGTTGCCAGGTACGCCAGGCACTCGTCAAAGACAAGCGGTTTCCCAACCTCTGCCTGCTCCCTGCCTCGCAAGTAGACCAGAAAGAGGCGATCACTCCCGAGCAGATGCGCGACCTCACGGCGCAGCTGCGGGAGGAGTTCGACTTCGTGCTCATCGATTGTCCCGCTGGCATCGAACAAGGCTTTCGCAATGCCGTTGCCGGTGCGGACGAAGCCATCGTCATCACCACCCCGGATGTCTCCCCGGTGCGTGACGCAGATCGTGTCATCGGGCTGCTGCAAAACTCGCTCGGCGACCCCCAGCTGATCATCAACCGTATGTCTCCAGAGATGGTGAAACGGGGCGATATGCTGAACCAGCAGGACGTCCTCGATATTCTCGCGGTCCGCCTGCTCGGCATCGTTCCGGAAGACGAAGAGGTCGTGATCGCTGGCAACCGCGGTGCCCCGGTGATCTTGAATGAACGCTCGCGCTCGGGCCAGGCGTATGCGCGCATCGTGCGGCGGATTCTGGGGGAAGATGTTCCCATTCCTGAGTTCAACGGGAATGGCAGTTTTCTTAACCGCCTCGGCAGATTCTTCTTGAGGAGATAAATGCATGTCTTGGGGGACGCTTGTTCAGCGGTTGTTCGGGGGCAAGGGGAGCAAGGAGGAAGCCAGAAATCGGTTGCAGATGGTGCTGGTGTTGGATCGCCTGGGGTTGTCGTCCGAACAGATGGAAGCCTTGCGCAAGGATATTTTGGAAACCATCAGCCGCCACATTCCCATCGATTCCGAGCGGGTCAAGATCGACTTTGTGCATCAGCACACCCCGGCTGAGGTGGTGATCAACGCTCCCGTGCGACGTGTCCGGCCGACGATGGAAGCACCCAAGCAATCCGCTGGGTAAGAGGTAGATCGCTCCGCAGCGCACACAGGAGAGCCATCTCTCACTGCGTGTGACTTTGCCCCTCGCTCATGCGAGAAAAGGAGGGTCTATGGCATACCACCACATCCTGGTTGAGCGGCACGATGGCATCGTCACCCTCACTTTGAACCGTCCCGAGACGCTGAATGCGATGACGGCGGAGATGGGAGACGAGGTGAGTGACCTGGTGCGCGCGGTGAATCAAGACCAGAGCGCACGGGTGCTGATTCTGACCGGTGCGGGCCGGGCGTTCTGCGCCGGTGGGGCAATAGCCACCCTGCAGAGTCGGGCCGCCGGTGGTGCCTCCGAACCGCCGAAGAATTTTTATAAGCGCTTTCTCGCTCTGCGGCAGCTGGAAATCCCTACCATCGCTGCGATCAACGGGCCCGCGGTCGGCGCCGGGTTTTGTATCGCGCTCGCCTGTGACCTGCGCGTGGCTGCTGCGCACGCCAAAATGGGCCTCAACTTCGTCCGTTTGGGCATCCACCCTGGTATGGCTGCCACCTTTACCACCCCACGGATTGTCGGTCTGGCAAAAGCCTGTGAAGTCATTTTCACCGGGCGGCTGTATACTGGCGAAGAGGCGTTTGCCCTCGGACTGGTGAACCGCGTCGTGCCGCTGGAAAATCTGATGGAGGAGACGATGGCTCTGGCACGCGAGATCGCCGGCAATGCTCCGATTGCCGTGCGCCTGGCGAAGAAGGCCCTCTATCGCGGGGAGGCGGATCTGTTGGAAGCCGCCATCGAGGTCGAATCCGAACATCAAGCCTATACGTGGACGACAGAGGACGCGAAGGAGGGGATCGCAGCCATGCGCGAGAAGCGAACGCCACACTTCCGTGGGGTGTAAGTCCGCTGCTAGCTCGTCGGGTCCCAAGTCTCCTCTCGGGACTTCCCAGCCTCCCCGCAAAAGGGATAGAATCCTCGCGACCGGATACCAAGCCGCAAGGAGGGCATGGTATGGCTTGGCCTGTCCGCTACAAATTGGTCGGGTTGCTGGCGACGGGGAGCATGATCAACTACGCCGACCGGGTCAACATCTCGGTTGCCGCACCGGTGATGATGGCGGCTCTGGGTTGGGATGAGGCCCGCTTCGGGTTGATCTTTTCTGCCTTTTTGCTCGGCTATACGCTCTTGCAGTTTCCCGGCGGCGTGATCGCCGATCGGTGGAATACGTGTCGGGTGATCGCGCTTGCGTGTGCCGGTTTCTCCCTGTTCACTGCGCTGACGCCGCTCGGAGCGCTGGCCTTCGGGCTGATGTTGCTGATCCGCTTCTGCGTGGGGCTGTTCGAGTCGGTCAGCTTTCCTGCCTACGCTGCACTCAACGCTCGCTGGATCCCTCGCTACGAATATGGCCGTGCACAAACCATCAGTTTGTCCGGCTCGCACTTGGGCCAGGCGGTGGCGTATCCCCTCACGGCGTGGCTGGTCTCGACCTTTTCCTGGCCCACTGTCTTTTACGTCAACGCTTTGATCGGCGGTATCTGGCTGGTTGCCTGGCTGTCCTTTGCGACGAACACTCCAGCTGAACACCCCAGGGTCAGTGCGGCAGAACGGCGGGAGATCGAGATGCATGCTGCCCCCCGGACAGCGCCGAGCGGATCCCTCTGGGAAGTGCTCAGGTCTCCCCAGGTCTTGCTGTTGTCTCTTGCCTATCTCTGTGTCGTGTATGGTCTATGGATGATCATTCTGTGGTTACCGACCTACCTGGTCAGCGCGCGTGGCTTCTCGGTGCAGACCATGGGGTGGCTGGGAATTATCCCGACCATCGCCGGTTTTGCCGGGGTTGTGAGCGGCGGTACGCTGTCCGACGTGCTGTTGCGCTGCGGCTATGGGACCCGCTTCGCCCGTGCCCAGGCGCCGGCATTGTGCGTGCTGTTGGGTGTCCCGGTGATTCTCGCGGCTGCGTTTGTTCCCTGGAGAGAGCTGTCGGTCGCTTGCCTCTCGCTCTATATGTTCCTCGCCAACCTCGGCGGAGGAGCCTGTTGGGCGATCCCGGTGGAGCTCAGTCCGAAGCACGTCGGTGCGATCTCTGGGTTCATGAACGGGGCCGGAAACCTGGCTGGGATTTTCGGACCCATGAGCGCAGGGTTCCTCGTCGCCGCAACCGGAAACTGGACTTTCCCCTTTCTGGCCATCGCCGCACTATTGAGTGTCGCTGGTCTGGTGTTCTATTTCCTCGTCGTGCCGGTGCCGATCGAGATTGCTGCACGAGCGCCAGAGGCGGAAGCGGCCGTGCGCGTCGCAGATTCCACGTAGTCTTCCCGGTCCCTGAGAGAATGCTTGGAAAGGAGGGGAGTGATGCCTGGTCGGTTGGTCCTGCGGTGGTCTGCCCTTTTCGTACTCGTTCTCGTCAGCCATAGCCTTGCACGAGGGACTCTCCTGGGTGCGCAAGAACCGCCTGAGGCCCCCGTGCGCCCTATCCGCTTTGGCGTGCAGGCTGCTCCTCAACAAATTTCCTGGCCAGAACTCCGGGCCTTATGGCAAGAGGTGGAGAGCTTGGGATTCGATACTTTGTGGGTCAACGACCATCTGCTCCCCAGCGTGGGCCCTGTCGAGGCGCCGAATATGGAAGGCTGGACGATGCTGGCGGCGATGGCAGCCCTGACCTCCCGGGTCCAGATCGGTGCCTTGGTAACGGCGAACACCTTTCGTCATCCTGCCGTCCTGGCCAAGATGGCCACTACTATCGACCACATCAGCGGGGGACGGCTCATCCTGGGGCTCGGCAGCGGCTACTTCGAACAGGAACACCGCGTGTATGGAGTCCCCTTCTTCACCGCCGCACGACGAGCGGGACAACTGGCAGAAGCGATCGAAGTGATCCGCCAGCTCTGGACGGAAGAGAAGGCCTCGTTCTCTGGACAGTACTATCAGTTAGTCGAGGCCCCGTTCGCCCCGAAGCCACTCCAACGACCGCATCCGCCCATCATGATCGGCGGAGCCGGAGAAAAATTGACCCTGCCGATCGTAGCCAAGTACGCCACCATGTGGAACGTTGGCGGACTCACGCCGCAGGCGCTCGCGCAGAAGATCGCCGTGCTGGAGACGCACTGCCGTCAAATCGGGCGTGATTGCCGTGACATCGAGAAGTCGTATCTGACTCCCCTCTATCTTCGTCCCGACGCCGCAGCGGTGGAAGCGTTCTTGCGCCAGATCCCCCGCTCGCAGGCGCTCTCGCCGGAACAGCTGCGGGCAACGATTCTGGCGGGCGATGTCGAGACAGTCCGACGCCAGCTGCAGGCCTATATCGATGTCGGGGTGACGCATTTTATCATCGTTGTCCGTCGTCCCGGTTTCTACGACCTCGAGGGACTCCGGCTGTTCGCCAAAGAGGTCATGCCGCACTTCCGCAAACAGCCGTGATCACCTGTCTCCCTTCGCCCTGCGCGCGTTGCGTCACCCGGTCGTACCTGATAGAGCTCGAACGACACACAAGGGCGGTGGGGGAGGACACGCGGCGACCTCGCAGGGAAAGGTGGAACAAGGAGGGACAATGGAACAACCGCGCCGGGTTTTTTACGGCTGGATTATCGTGTTCGCTGGGCTCGTGCTGAGCCTGATCATGTACGGTATCGTCGAGGCGTTCGCCGTGATGTTCAAGCCCATCACCCAGGAGTTTCACTGGGATCGCGGCACGGTCTCGGCCGCGTCCCTGGTCAACTGGATCAGTTTCGGGGTGGCGAGCCTCATGTGCGGTGCGCTCAGCGACCGCTTCGGCTCCCGCCGGGTGATGGTCGTCGGCGGCGTCCTGTTCGTCGCCGGCACTTTCTTGATGAGTCAGATCACTGCCCTGTGGCAGCTCTATCTCTTCTTCGGGGTCATGATCGCGGCGGGCCGCTCGGCGGCTGGTGTCCCCTTGACGGCTTTGGTCACGAAGTGGTTCACCCGTCACCAGGGCCTCGCGCTCGCCATCGCCCAATCGCAGAACGTCGGCTCTGCGGTGTTTGCCCCGTTGTCGGTGGCTCTTCTCCTCCATTACGGGTGGCGCGGCGCCTACATCTGGTTGGGGGCGATCGCTCTCCTCATCCTGCCGCTGACCCTCCTCATGCGAGATCATGAGACGAGCCGGACCCCAACGCGCTCGGTGTCCCCCGCAGCAGAGCAGGGGGGCCGCCTCTCTGCATACGGCCAACTGCCTGGGCTGACCCTTGGGCAAGCGGTGCGCACGCGAGAGTTCTGGACGCTGAATCTCATGGTGTTGGGCTGCTGCATCTGCCACTCGTGTATTTTGCTGCACGGGATCAATCACATGACCGATGCCGGACTGGCGGCATCGGTGGCGGCCCGCGTCGTCGCCGTGATGTCGGTCTGCGGGATGATCGGCAAGATCGCTAACGGGGTGCTGGCGGACAAGATCGGCGCGAAATGGGCGATCGCCTTCTTTTTGGCCTTGCAGGCGTTGATGATCCCTTTTTTTCTCGGCGCGCACCATCCGGTGTCTTTCTACTCGTGGGCCGTTCTCTTCGGTATCGGCTACGGCGGTCCTATGCCGGTCTACGCCATGCTCTTCCGCGAGTACTTCGGGTTGCGTTCGATCGGAGCGCTCCTCGGGATCTTTTTCATGGTCGCGGCTGTGGGTATGGGGTCCGGTGGCATGATGGGCGGCGTCCTGTACACGCTGTTTGGCGACTATGTCGCGCCGTTTCTCACCAGCACGAGCACCGGGCTGTTCTCTGCCCTCCTGGCGCTGACATTACCGACGACGAAACGCGATCCAGCCCTGACGCCCCGAGTCGCCGTGCAGACGAGCTGACTGGGGGTGCGGGAGCTGGTGCGCGCCGTAGTCTCCTGGAGGGATACCAGGGCCTCCTACCCGGCTCCTGTCCGCACGATCCCCCGCACCTGATCTCTACTTCCCCTGGCGCATCATGGCGGCAACGGTGAACAGTTGAGGCGGTAACTCCTTGTTATAGATGACCTTGGTCGGGCGCCAGACCGTCGCGCGTCCGGCTTTGTAGTCCACCCAGCTATTTCCGGCTTGCATCGGCACGCGCAAGCCGGCATTGGTCTTGCTGGCGTCCGGGTGGCTGAAGGAGAAGAAAAACGTGCGCCAGTGCCGGCCCTCCTTGTCGTAGATCACGGAGAAGAGGGGGGAATAATGCTGCCGATCCACATACAGGCGCCGCCGGCCGTAGGGATGGTTCGGGACGCGGGGGATCATATCGACCACCCACACGTGGCGCAGTTCCCAAGGATCGGCCGGGTAGCAGCGACACGTGCCGCCGAGTTGAGCGGCAAGCGCCCGGATCACTCCGGGGGCGAGAACGACCGCTGCGCCGATACACTGCCAGTCGTACGCCGACACGTACCCTTCAAATCCCGAAAATTCTTCGCTGAGAAAGGTCAAACCTGAAAACGCGTCGTACGGGTTGTACGCGATCTTGCGCGTGCGCCGGGTTTTGGGATCGTAGATCCAGCGTTCGTCCGCAACCGTGTCGTCGTTGTGGCGTCGTCCCATCGACTGTGCCCCCTCTACGTCGGTCGGGCCGAGGGTGATGGAATAGTCCTTGTACAAGATCCCGTTCTCTTCCCATTCCTTGATATTGCGCTGCGGGTCGGCCCGGTGCATGCCGTACATGCGCATGTACAGAGAGTACGTCCACCGCTGGATTGCCCCGGAGGCATCGACGAGAGACGTAATCCCCCAACTCTGCACGCTGTCGGCCCGGTCGCGGTAGCGTAAATTCCAGCCGATCTTGCGTCCGGCCTGGGGATCAGCAGGATCGATCAGCGGGAAGGGAAGCCCGGCGATATATCCTTGAATCATGCCGTCTGCGTCGAGCGACACATGACCGGCGTGCCTCAAGGTTGCCGCGATATATTCCTCCCGGACCGGGAGATCCGTGGTCGGTTGCACGGTAATGGCGAGATCCCCTGCCTGCACGACTGCCAGCACTTCCGGCGGTAATACTGCCGCGGCGAGATGGGCGTTGTCGCTGGTGATGACCATGCCCGGCGTAATGCCATCGACCTGCGGCGTGCCGTTCTGATAGGGATAGAATTCGGCAAGGATCCGTTCCCTCTCCCCTCCGTCTGCAGTCTGGACGAGGAACAGCAGTCCGGTCAGTGCGACACACAATAGCAGGGCAATACTCGGGCTGCTTTCCGCATATTTCTGCTCCCTCATCAGGGGTTCCTCCTAGGTACAGGACATGGAGGTTTTTGTCTTTCTCCGCCAACGCCGCATGGCTGTGTCCTGGAGCATAGCAAGGAATGGGATGAAGGCAAGGCTGCAGGGATTTGCCAGCAACAAACCTTCTGCGGTATGCTCAGCCTGCTTTATCGACGCGTGTAGGAGGAAACGCGCATGAAATACGGATTACACTTGGCCGGCGGTGCCGCGGTATGTCAGGGGAGCGCACTGAAGCAAGTTGCTACTGTTGCAGAAGAGCTCGGATTAGACTCCATCCTCATCGGTGATCACATCGTGCTGCCAAAGCGCATCGACGCCCCCTGGCCGTACGACGAATAAGTCGAAGGGAAGACCCCGTACAGCGTCTATACCGAGATGCCGTGGCTGGATCCGTTCGACACGATGGCATTTATCGCAGCGGTCACCCAGCGTATCCGCATCGGTCTCAGCGTCCTGATTGTTCCTTATCGTCACCCTTTTGACGTCGCCCGGCGTGTCGCGACGATCTACGTGCTGTCCGGTGGACGGTTTCTCCTCGGTGTCGGCGTCGGTTGGTTAGAGGAGGAGTTTCGTTTGCTGCGTATCCCTTTTCATGAGCGCGCGCAGCGCACGCGTGAGTATATCACGATGATGAAAGCGCTGTGGACGCAAGAGCACCCGCGGTTTTCGGGCCGGTTTGTCGCGCTCGATGAAGATGTCAATGTGCTCCCACGGCCGGTCCAGCGCCCGCATCCACCGATTTGGGTAGGTGGGGAGTCGGTTCCCGCACTCAAGCGGGTGGTCGAGTTCGGCGACGGCTGGCACATCGGACTGCTGACTTTTGCCCAACTGCGGCCGCTGCACGACAAGCTCAAGCAGCTGATGGAACAGGCCGAGCGTGACTTCAAGTCACTGGAACTGACCGCGTTGACCGATCCTCATCGCCTTTCGCGCGAGGATATCCGTACCTATCGCACCTTCGGCGTGCAGGTGTTGTACATGCTGCCGCTCAGCCGGGATACCCAGGAACTCCTCGACCAGATGCGCGCGTTTGCCGAAAAGATCCGCGCGGCGGAGTGACTGACGCAGGTCTCGCACCAGCAGCCCTCGCACGGGCGGTTGGGTCGCACTGGGGCCGCTCGCCTCCTTTGCAGCAAGGGACGGGGTCGAACGAGCCAGATGCCTGCTCCGTTCTCTTGATTCCGATGAGGCACAAGCGGTACAGTGCGCCGAGCAGAAGGAGGGGTGCAGGTATGTTTCTCATGCGCTTCACCGAGCGGGCGTACGTCGCCTACTCGGCAGAGGATGTGAAGAACAGTTTCCGCAGCGCGGTGCGGCTCACGTTTTCCAACGCTCATTTCGATCCGCGGCTCGGTGCGGACCTCTATAACGAATATCTGGACGAATACGAATACGCCGAGGAGGTCGGGTTTGACGGATTGATGCTCAACGAGCACCATAACACGCCGACCTGTCTCGGTGCGGCCATGAACCTCGAAGCCGCCATCCTCGCGCGCACGACCAAACGCGCCAAGATCGTCCTGCTGGGGAACCCGCTACCGATCTTCGACAACCCTGTTCGGCTCGCCGAGGAGTTGGCCGAGATCGATATGATCTCCCGCGGTCGCCTGGTGTCGGGGTTCGTACGCGGGACGGGGATCGAGAGCTGGGCAACCAACACCAACCCGGTGTACAACCGCGAGCGTTTTGAAGAGGCGCACGACCTGATCATCAAGACGTGGACGACGCCCGGCCCGTTTCGCTGGGAGGGAAAACATTACCAGTTCCGCGTGGTCAATCCCTTCGAACGACCGTTGCAGCAGCCCCATCCGCCCATTTGGATTCCGGGGGTCGGTAGCCCGGAAACCCTCGTCTGGTGTGCGCGTCATCACTACCCCTATATCTATTTGGAGACTGACCCACAGGTCACGCTGGGGATGATGGCGATCTACGCCCAGGCGGCGCGGGAAGTCGGCTACGAACCTGGCCCGCAGCACTTCGGCTATCTCGTGCGGGTGCACGTCCAGGATACGGACGAGAAGGCGTACGAAGTGGGGCAGGGCTTTCTGGTGGGCAATGCCGGGGTCGGCCGCATTCCTTTACCTCCTGATTTTATGGCTCCGCCGGGGTACAACTCGCGCGAGGCAACGCGGCGGCTGATCGAGCAATACCGCCACGCCCTGCGCCCCGATCCCCTCTACGGCGGGGTTGACGCTGCCGGGTGGGACAAAGTGGTCGAGAGCAACCGGGTGATCGTCGGCAGTCCTCCAACCGTGGTCAAAAAGTTGCGCCAGGTGCTGAGCGTGCTCCGACCGGGAATTTTAGGGCTGTGGACCAATGACGGCACGATCAGCCATCAGGACACCATGCGGTGTTTGACGCTCATGAAAGACGAAGTGCTGCCGGCCTTGCGAGAAATCGGCAAAGAGCTCGACCTGCCCGGACCGTTCGAGCGAGCCCCTTAGTCCCCTTGAAGAACGGCGGCGTGCGTCCAGGGTGGAGAGATGTCGCGAGAAGAGTATCACGAAGAGTTCGTTGACGTTGCCGGGGTATCGATCCATCTCCTCACGGGTGGTCAGGGGCCTCCTGTAGTGGTGCTCCACAGCGTGGAGGGTCCGTTAGGCTGGCGCTTGTATCATCGCCACCTCGCCCGGCACTTTACTGTCCATGTACCGACCCTGCCTGGCTTCGGCCGTTCGCAGCGCCCTCCCTGGCTCGAGACGGTGACGGATCTGGCGCGCTTTTGTTTGTGGCTGCTGCAGGAGCAGGGTCTCGAGCGTGTCTCCCTGCTGGGATACTTTCTGGGTGGCTGGGTAGCCGCAGAGATGGCGGTGATGTGCCCCCATGTTCTTGAACGTTTGGTCTTGGTCGATGCCGCCGGCATCCAGCCGCACCACGGGGAGATTGCCGACATCTTCCTGCTCGGCCAGGAGGGGACGAGACAGCTCGCCTGGCTGGCACC
>JANWXO010000410.1 GCA_025057295.1 Candidatus Binatia bacterium
ACCATTATGAAAATCTCCGGCTCGCCGAGCTGTGCCTACGGCCATGACTTTAACCCGTGTTTGCTCGACGAGCGCGGCGACTTCGTGTTCTTCGGTCCGTTCCTCCAATACCTCTCCTCTGCCACCGGATCGGCGGTGAAGTGGACGCTGGAATACCGCTCGGACAACCCTGGTATCGAGGATGGTGACATCTTCCTCACCAACGATCCCTGGATCGGCGCCACCCATCAATCCGATGTGGCGTTGATCGCCCCGGTCTTTTGGGAGGGAGAACTGTTCTGCTGGGTCGGCAACACCTTGCACCAGTGGGACATGGGAGGCACCGCTCCTGGCGGCTTCAACCCCATGGCAGTGGATGTGTTCTGGGAATCCGGCTGTATCCCACCGATCAAGATCGTCGAACGTGGGCGACTGCGCAAAGATTTGGAAGAAGAGTACACCCGTCGCTCGCGCCTGCCCCAACTGGTCGCGCTCGATCTGCGCGCAGAAATCGCGGGGTGCAACGTCGCGCGAGAGCGTCTGCTCGGCCTCATCGCCCGCTACGGCGCCGAGACGGTCAAAGGGGTGATGCGCAAGGTACAGGACGATTCGGAGAAAGCCTTTCTCCGCCGCTTAGCGACGATTCCCGACGGCACCTGGCGAGAAGCGAGCTGGATCGAGCTAAAAGGACCCGGGGACCGCCACCTGTATCGCAACGCCCTCACGCTCACCAAGCGCGGCGATAGGCTCATCTTCTCCAACGAAGGCAGCGACCCGCAGGCAGGTACTCTGAACTGCACTTTGGTCGCTTGGAAAGGTGCCATCGCTGCCATGATCTGCTCGCAGATGCTCTTCGATCAGATGTTCTGTGTAGAGGGAGCGTATCGGCATCTGGAGTTCGCGGTGGTGCCGGGCACCCTGTCCTGCGCTACCTTTCCGGCCGCTGTGTCCGCCGCTCCACCGGGAGTGCTCCTCCAGACCATTGCCCTCTCCGGTCTTGTCATCTCGAAAATGCTGGCGTGCTCGTCCGACGACGCATTGCGGAGCGAGGTGCAGAGCTGCATGGGCGCGGCGATGTATCCGGTCTGTGCCTTCAGTGGCATCGACCAGCGCGGGGCTCCGTATGCCTCCTTTCTCCTCGACCCGGTCGGCGCTGCCCTCGCTGGACTCTCCTGGAGAGATGGGGTCGATACCGGTGGCTGGCCTTGGGATTTGCAAAGCACGATGCCTAACGTGGAAGACAACGAGTGGTTTTATCCAATTCTGTACCTCTGGCGTAAAGAGCTGACGAACTCTGGCGGGGCCGGTAAATACCGTGGCGGGAACGCTGGTGAGCTGGCCTTTATTCCGCACGGCACCGATCGCATTTCGCTCTTCACCGCCTCAGGCCATTGCGCGGTGCCAGGACCAGGGCTGCACGGCGGCTATCCACCCGCCACCACGCGGTTCACCATGCGGCGCGGGGCGAACGTCGCCCAGTTCATCCGCACCACAGGCCGCATGCCGACAGACCTGAGCGAGCTTCCCGGGACCGACGAATATATTGCCCCGAAAGCCTTCGATGTACCACAGGAACCCGGCGACGTCTTCCTGTTATCGTGGGCAGGAGCTGGTGGATACGGTGATCCGCTTGAACGCGACCCGGCTCGTGTAGTGCTCGACGTGCAACGTGGCACCGTCACAGCGGAGTGGGCACGTCAGGCCTATGGCGTCGTCCTCGATCACGACCTGCGCGTTGATACCGCGGCGACGGAAAAGCTACGGGCGGAGTTACGTCGGGCGCGTCTTGCTGGTGTGCCGCCGCGTGAGCGCGGGCGCGTCGATCCTACCCGAGCACGGCGGATTGCCGCAGGGTTGCTGCTCGCGGACGGCATCATCGCGTGCAGCAAATGTACCCACGCCATCTGTCCGGCCAGTGAGAACTACAAGCTGCACTGCGCGGTCGTCGAACAGCCGATCACCGCAGCCAACCCCTATATCCGCGACCCGCGGATCTACGTGGACGACGAGGTGGTGTGGCGGAGCTACGTCTGTCCGAGTTGCGGACTGGCGCTGCAAAGCGACATTGCCCGTCCGAGCGATCCGCCACTGTGGGATATTCAGCTGGCGGAGTAAACCAGCTGGCTGGCAGATGGGGCTTGTGCCAT
>JANWXO010000411.1 GCA_025057295.1 Candidatus Binatia bacterium
GCTGCGCGTAGACGGGCAGGCGGGGAGACCGACCGGTTTGGCTGAGGATGCCACGGGCGAAGAAGGCGCATGAGGCCGCGAGGGGATCGGCAGCAGCGGGATGGGAAAGAAGGGGTGCACGTCCTGTGGGCACCTTGGCGGATGCAGTACATCGAGGAAGGGAATACTCGTGACTGTATCTTTTGTTCTCCTGCCACCCAAGAGGCCCTCCGCTCACAGCTGATTCTCTATGTGAGCCCGCACGCGCGGGTGATGCTCAATAAGTACCCTTACAACAACGGTCATCTGCTCATCGCGCCACGCCGCCATACCGCACGGCTTGCTGACCTGTCAGCGGACGAATATAACGATCTTATGGAACTCCTGCGGCGTGCGGTGGCGGTGCTCGACGTGGCCCTGCGCCCGCAAGGGATGAACGTCGGGCTCAACCTGGGTACCTGTGCTGGTGCGGGCATCACTGATCATTTACACTGGCATGTGGTACCGCGCTGGACAGGGGATACCAATTTTATGCCCGTCATCAGTGCGGTCAAAGTCATGCCGCAGCATCTCTTGGAGAGTTATGACCAACTACGCCCTCTGTTTCTGGCCTCCGCGGAGGCACGATCAGAAGGCTTGCATCGCAAGTGAGCAATACCGTGCAGAACGCGACAGTCCTTGATACCTTACGTCACGAAGCCCGGACCTTAGGGGATCTAAAAAAAGCCGGCTACCGCAGTATGCCGGTGCGAGAAGAAATGCGTGCCAACCTCTTGCGGATGTTGGCGAGCGGTGAACGCATCCTGCCGGGGATCATTGGCTACGATGAGACCGTGATCCCAGAGATCGAGAATGCCATCCTGGCAGGCCATCATATGGTCTTTCTCGGCGAGCGGGGGCAGGCCAAATCGCGCATCATCCGCGGCCTGACCGCCTTACTCGACGCCTATATTCCTATCATTCGCGATGCGGAAATCCCCGAGGATCCCTTTGCCCCCATTACGCCGCGCGGAAAACGACTGCTCGCCGAACGCGGGGACGACCTCGAAATCCGCTGGCTGCCGCGCGAAGACCGCTACGCGGAGAAACTCGCCACTCCGGACGTCGCTGTTGCCGATCTTATCGGCGAAGTCGATCCGATTAAAGTGGCCGAGGGACGTTACCTCGCCGACGAGGAAACCATCCACTATGGCCTGATCCCGCGCACGAATCGCGGCATTTTCGCCATCAACGAGCTGCCCGATTTGACGGAAAAGGTACAAGTCGGGCTGTTCAATTTGATGGAAGAAAAAGACGTGCAGATCAAAGGATTCAAAATCCGCCTCCCGCTCGACATCGTCATCGTGGCCAGTGCCAATCCTGAAGACTACACAAGCCGGGGGCGGATCATCACCCCCCTGAAAGATCGTTTCGACGTACAGATCCGCACCCATTACCCCCGTTCGCTCGAGCAGGAAATCGCCATTATGGAACAAGAGGTCACCTCCTTTCCGCGCGGGGAGATGACGGTATACGTCCCGCAGTTCATGAAAGAGATTATTGCTCAGTTGACGCTGGAAGCACGCCACTCCAACGAGATCAACCAGTCTTCGGGTGTGAGCGTGCGTATGACGATCAATAACCTCGAGAGCGTACTGAGCAACGCTGAGAAGCGCGCCGTGCGCCTAGGGGAACGAGAAATCGTTCCTCGTCCCAGTGACCTGCACGCGCTGACGGCCTCGACCACCGGCAAGATCGAGCTGGAGTATATGGGGGAGGACAAACGGGAGGAAGAAGTGGTGGAGCGGCTGCTCAACCGTGCCATCCTGCGGGTGTTCGATCGCTACCTGAAGCTGGACGAGCTCAAATCGGTGGTGGCCTATTTCAACAACGGCTGGGGCATGCAGGTCTCCGATAGCATGCCTGCTCGTGAGTATTTGGACGACATCCGGAGCATCCCTGGATTGCGGGAAAACATCCGACGTCTAGAGGTGAGCGACAGTCCTGCCCGCCTGGCGGCGGCGGCTGAATTGATTTTGGAAGGTTTGCATCTGCACCAGAAGCTCAACAAAGAACGTGAGGGTGGACGGTACAGGTATCGGGTGTAGACGATGATCACCATACGGTACTCTCGCTGGGATGGCAGCCAGCGCATGCAGCTG
>JANWXO010000412.1 GCA_025057295.1 Candidatus Binatia bacterium
CAGGATTTCTCGGGTCGCCGCCAGGACCCAATAGTTGACCGCGCGCGAATAGATCGGCGGGGGGGTGCCGATCCACCTCTCCAACCACGCGGGCGGGCGCTCGGCGGAGACTCGCAGGTCAGCATCCTGGCCTAACAGAGAGAGGAGTTTTGCTTTGGCCGTGACGATGGCCGTCCGCCAGCCCGCGGCCCGCGCCCACGCGAAGATAGTCGGCGCGCGCACAAAACGTGCCCCCTCCATCAAGCCGCCTGTCCCTTCGCCTGGGTCGTAATAGGCATTCCCCGTCACCCCATGCTCCCGTGGAGATACCCCCGTCACGAGTGCAGTGGTGTTGACATTGGTCACGGACGGGAGAAAGGCGTTGCCTGTGACCGCGAATCCTCGACTCTGTACACGGCGCAACGCGGGCATAGGACTGTGCGCCCAGTACTCAGGGCCAAAACCGTCGAGGCAGAGGGTAACAACGCGCGCAGGCATGTCAACGCGCCGTCGCTTCACTCATGCTGAGCTCCAGTTGGTCGAGCCGGGTAAAGGCGCGGAGGCAGTCAGCGGTAGAAGCGCGGAACCGCTGCATGAGACGACGCATATCGATCAGATCAGAAGGGTTGCGAACAAGGTGGCGGGCGATCTGCTCAGCGGGATCCACGTCCGCCGTGGTCGTGGACCCGAGTTGCTGCCCATCGGTCATCGTGTACCTCCTCATGAACGAGAGTGTTCCTCTGCTTCACTGTCCACTCTCCCCATCCCGGTCGCGGTCGCTGAGGAGAGCTGTTCGTACTCTAGCCGAAACAAGGGATGTTTGGCAATGCGAGTCGATGCCACAGGGGTTCACCGGCTGTGTCCTGGAAACGAGAGAGCAGAAACCGCGCGCGACAGCCTCGCGACCGGTTAAAATTATCTAATTGTTAAATGCTGTTGAATTTATCGTTCGTGCGATTGATAGGAGAGAGATACTCAGGTAAGGTGTAGCCAACACGCAACAGCAGAGATTCCAGCTCACCGCTAGGTTCTCCCCGGCTTAGCGGTGTATAGGGCCCGTGGGTTTCCCCTCCTTTATCCTGCGGGCCCTCCTCCCGCAGACGGTTCCCCGCTGGATTACGATGCGTACACAGCCCATAATCACCCGTATGGCGCAGCCGAGACCGATTCCCCTGGAGATCGAAGCCAAACTGCTCGTGCCACACCCAAGCACCCTCTCGACGATAGCGCGGCTCAGGCATATCGGACCGTACCGACTCCGCCCGCGCCGGCCCGCTCGCCTGTACACGATCTACCTCGACACCGACGATCTCGCCCTCGCACGGCATGGGATCGCGGTACGCCTGCGCAGGAACCGTACGCGGTGGGAAGCCACGCTCAAATGGAGCGGCACGGAGGAGGGGGTCATCCACACACGCCCGGAACGCACGGTGCGACTGGTCCGCAAGCCCACATTCCCGTACACGCTTCCCCTGGCGCTGCAGAGCCCCGAGGTGCGCGAGCTGGTCACGGATACACCCCTCCATCCAATCCTGCTCTCTGATGTGTACAGACGCCGTTTCACGGTCTCCCGGCAGCGAGACGGCAAAGCACGGGTTTGTGCAGAATTGGCGCTCGATCGCGTGCGCCTGCGTCACCCCCAGGCACGCCACCCAACGATCGCAACCTACAGCGAAGTGGAGATCGAACTCGAAGCGGATGGAACGGTGGAGGATGTGCAACAGATCGCTGCACTCTTGCAGGAACGCTTCGCCCTCACGCCCGCGACAGGGAGCAAGTTCAGCCGCGGGCTGCACGTCTTGTACGGCGCAGAGCGCCTGCCAACACACCCTTTCTCCTGACAGGAGAAAGGGAAGCATCCAGGAGCGTACGTCCGAGGCTTCACGGCCGTGAGCAGCGCGGTATACAGAGGTACAGCCCGGGCGGTTCAGCGCAAAGCGGTGAGCAACAGCGCCAAACCGCCAACTCCCCAGCAGTAATAGGCAAACACCGACAAGCGGCGTGAGCGGGTCATGTTGAGGAGGACAGCGATACTCCAGTAGCCGACGACAGCCGAGGCGAGAGTTCCGACACTGTACGCGAGCAGATCGACGCTGTGCCACACCTCATGGTGGTAAACGCTGAGCTCGAGCAC
>JANWXO010000413.1 GCA_025057295.1 Candidatus Binatia bacterium
TGATTCCAGATGCGCGGGAAGCGTGTCGTTTGCTCATGGCCGAGGCAGGGCCTGACGAGGCTGTCGTCGTGTGCGGGTCCCTCTTTCTTGTCGGCGAAGTGCTGCCCCTCTTCCCTCTAGCGAGGGGAGAGCCTCTCGGGTGTCGGAGAGAAGAGACCTGATGCGACAGGGGTGTGCATACTCGATTGTTGCGGTATGGCTGTGGCTGCTCTCTTCTGTCTGCGCCCAGGAGCGAAGTCACGACCGTGAGCCGGTGCACGTGAAAGCCCAGAAGCTGACGTACGAGAGCACGAGCGATACCGTCACTGCTTCGGGAGGTGTCGTTGTCACCAAAGGTGATACCACTGTCACGGCGGAGACGATTACGGTCAACCGGGCGGCGAATACAGTGGAGGCGCGCGGGGACGTGGTGGTTGACGACCCGCAAGGGAGAGTCGAAGCAGAAGCACTGTGGCTGGAGATGGACGACGAAACCGGCACGATCACCAACGGAACAGTTTACCTGCCGCGCAATCAGTACACGCTCACCGGTAAAACGTTACAGAAGTCCTATGGGCAAACGTACCATATTGCAAATGGCGCTTTTACCACCTGTAACTGCGAGAACTTGCAGCGAGCAGACTGGAGTATTGGGGCGGAGCGGGTCGATGTCAATCTGCGCGGCAGGGGGGAGTTTGCCCATGGGGTGTTTCGGGTGAGAGGAGTCCCTGTGCTCTATCTTCCCTATGGGATTGTGCCTGTCCGTTCGGAGCGGCAGAGTGGGTTTCTCTTCCCGCGCTATGGGGTATCCAACAAACGCGGGTTTCAGTGGCAGCAACCCTTTTATTGGGCAATCACGAAGAGCCACGATTTCACCATCACGGCCGATGTGGAAACAGCAGCGCGTGTCGGGGTGCTTGGTGAGTATCGCTATGCGCCCAGTGTCAACACCGAAGGGGAATTGCTTGCCTCCTACTTCAATGAACAGATCCGTGGTCCTGCGACGACTACCACACCGGTTAATCGGTGGAGTGTCACAGGAATCCACCGCCAGCGCCTTGCCAGCGATCTCCACTTCTACAGCGATCTTTTCTTCGTGAGCGATGACTTGTTTCTGCGCGAGATCAATGTGCCTTTCTACCCCGGCGGTCTCGATGCGGATTCCCGAGAGCTACGCGCTCGACGTTTCACCGACTCGCACGGGGGAGTGGTGAAAACGTGGGATCGCGCGCTGCTGCGCGCCCAGGCGAGCTATTACCAGGATCTGATTGACGATCAGGATCTTGCTTTTCAGATACTGCCGCGGGTCCAATGGCGCGGGCAACGCTTCCTGTGGCAAAACCGCTTGGAAGCGGGGATTGCGGTGGAAGGGGTGCATTTTTACCGTAACCGCGGCTACGCTGGCCAGCGCTTCGACCTTGCTCCCTCGCTCTCCTTTCCGTTCCACCTGGGGCGGTATGCCTTTGGATCGTTCACCGCGATTGGCCGCGAGACCATTTACCATATGACCGCCCGGGACGTCGGACGGCTACCGCTCCCAGAGTCAAACCGGCTGCGCAGCAGCCATACCCGTGAGGTAGGGCAATTTCAGGCACAAATTGGCACCCGCTTTTCTCGCATCTTTGAGGTCGGGTGGGGGAGACTGCTCGGGTTGCAGCACGTGGTCGAACCTGAAGCCTCTTATCTCTATATTCCCTTTGTCGAGCAAAACGACCTGCCCCTCTACGACGCCCTCGATCGTATCAATCGCCGCAATCTCCTGGTGTATGGCGTCTCGAACCGGCTGCTGGGCAAGTTCGCCACACGCCCACCTGAGGGGGACACCCCAGAGAGAGCGGCGACAGAGGTACGGGAGCTGGCTCGCTTGACGCTCTCCCAGGCCTACGATCCCACTCGTCGGCTCAGCAAGGGAGAACGGCATCTTTCCGATTTGGATATCTCTGCGCGGTTGACTCCCGTGCCGTATGTCACCTTTGCGGCTGATACCACCTATGATGTGGATAGAGGAGATTTGGTAGCTGCCCGCTTCGGTCTCTTCTTGCGCGATCCGCGCCCCCTTCCGGCGACGACCCCATTGCTGCAACACTTACAGCGGCATACCACTGTAGGGATTTCTTACGTTACCATCACCGAT
>JANWXO010000414.1 GCA_025057295.1 Candidatus Binatia bacterium
AGCGGCGGTTATCGGGGCAGGTCTTGGGGCTGCTGGAGCAGCACTGCAAGCGCTTTTCTCTAACCCCCTGGCATGTCCCCATGTCCTGGGGGTGTCGGGAGGAGCGGCACTGTGCGGCATTGTAGCGCTCATCCTGGCTGGCACTGTCGCTTTACCCCTTCCCGGGTTCCTGCAGACTGCTTTCGTTGCACTGGTTGCCTTCCTCGGCGCTCTTGGGACTACTGGGCTGATCTACCGTCTTGCGCTCAGCCACGGCCGGCTCCACCCTTATGCCTTGTTATTGACCGGAGTGGTCTTCAACGCCTTTTGTGGGGCGTTGATCATGTTGGTGAACTCGCTGGTCGATTTCTACCAGAGCCATAGCATTCTCTTTTGGTTGATGGGGAGCTTAGCGGTCCAAGACTACACGACGGTGACGGTGATCGGCGTCTATGTGCTTGCTGCGACCGGCTGGCTCGTGCGCCACGGCCGTCAGTTCAACGTGCTCAGCTTGGGCGAAGAAAGTGCAACACAGCTCGGGGTCGATGTCGCGACACTGCGACGCAGGACGTTCCTTGCTACCTGTTTTCTCGTCGGGGCGACTGTAGCGGTCAGCGGCATGATCGGTTTTGTCGGGTTGATCGTCCCACACGTCATGCGTCTCTGGCTCGGGGCTGATCACCGCCTCCTACTGCCGGCTGCTGCCCTGGGTGGAGCGATCTTCCTCGTCTGGGCTGATACGTGTGCACGGACTCTCGTAAGCCCGACTGAGCTACCGGTCGGAGTGGTCACCGCCATGTGTGGTGGGCCATTTTTTCTCTATCTCTTGCAAAGAGAGAGAAAACGGGTTGTGGTACAGTAACGTATGCTGACGACAGGCTCTGCGCTAGTCGAATGTGAGGGTGTCCGCTTTGCCTATGGGCCGATTCAGGTGCTCACCGATCTTTCTTTGTCCGTCGGGCAGGGAGAACTGTTCGGTCTCCTCGGGCCGAACGGCTCAGGCAAATCGACAGTGGTGCGGCTCTTGAGTCGTGTGCTGTCGCCTTGCCGCGGGATCATCCGCTTTTCCGGAAAAGACCTGCGGGAGTACCGCCGTGAGGAACTGGCGCGGCAGATTGCTGTCGTTCCCCAGGAGACGCACGTTGAGCTGCCCTTTTCGGTGCTCGAAGTGGTGCTGATGGGCCGCGCGCCCCACCTCAAGGGATTTGGCTTCGAGAGGGCGCGCGATCTCGCGGTTGCCTACCGGGCGATGGAGCAGACCGGGGTACGAACGCTCGCCGCACGTAAGATCCATGAGCTGAGCGGCGGAGAACGACAGCGCGTTATGTTGGCGCGTGCATTTGCGCAAGAACCCCGCCTGCTGTTACTCGACGAGCCGACGGCGTTTTTGGATATCAAACATCAAGTCGAGGTGTACGACGTCGTGAAAGAGCTCTGCCGTCGAGAGGGCCTCACCGTGGTCGCTGCCTTACACGATATCAATCTCGCCGCCTTGTACTGCGACCGTGTTGGGCTCCTGAGGGCTGGCCGCCTATTTTGTTGTGGCACGCCAGAGGAGGTGTTCACCGATAGCAATATCGAAACGGTGTACGAGACCGAGGTGCATGTTGGACTCAACCAGAGTACCGGCACGATCTATGTCTTGCCTCTTGCCGCTGCCCATCGCTCGCGTCAAGTACAACATGAGAGCGTGCCGCGGTTGACAATATAGACTTTAAGAGTCTACATTGAGTGGGACAGCACCTGACAGGAGGAATCCTTCGTAGCGCGGCAGCCTGCACGGGGCGCTGTTCAGAACGGCGCTAGTGCTCGCGAGGAGGAGGATGCGATGACGACCCGGCGGATCTATATGGATAATCATGCAACCACGCCAGTCGACCGGCGGGTGCTGGAGGAGATGTTGCCGTATTTTAGCGAGAAGTTTGGCAACGCCGCGAGTCGCAGCCACGTGTTTGGCTGGGAGGCGGAGGAAGCGGTCGAGCAGGCGCGTGAACGCGTGGCACGGCTGATTGGTGCGAGTGGTAAAGAGATTCTCTTCACCAGTGGGGCGACCGAGTCGGACAATTTGGCGATCAAAGGGGTGGTGGAGTTCTACCGGGACAAGGGCCACCATATCGTCA
>JANWXO010000415.1 GCA_025057295.1 Candidatus Binatia bacterium
TCCTTCGATCAGCACGTGTTTCATCCCGCGTTTTCCCAGTGCCTCCAGGACCGGGCCGAGCTCTACTCGCCCGTCTTTGCCTGGGAAACACCACACTTCTACACCTTGCTGCTCAAGGACACGCTTTTTCTCCGTCCCTCCACTGTCGTGGGTTGTCACCACGATCGTCGGCGCGGCAGACCGTTGGACGCACACCCGCGCCTCTGGATTGATGGTGAACCGTCCATCGAGAATGACCCGCGCCGGATCCCGCCCCCCGCGCATGCGACAGGTCAGCTGGGGATCATCCTTGTGTACAGTCTCAGCTCCAACCAACACGGCATCGACCTGATTGCGCAGCTGCTGTACCCACCGGCGCGCGGATTCCCCGCTGATCCATTTGGCATCACCGCTCGCGGTCGCGATGCGTCCGTCGAACGAGGCGGCCAGTTTCAGCGTGACAAACGGCCGGCCGGTGCGCACCCACACGGCAAAGTCCTCATTGAGGCGTTCACACTCCTCACGCAACACGCCTGTTTTCACTACGATCCCCGCCCGCCGCAACCGGCGGATCCCACGGCCGCGCACGATGGGGTTGGGATCGACCAGACCGACCACCCCACGTGCAATGCCAGCAGCGATAACCGCCTCAGTACAAGGGGGTGTACGGCCGTAGTGCACACAGGGTTCAAGGTTGACGTACAGTGTGGCCCCGCGGGCGCTGCCTTTCACCTGCTGCAGCGCGACAATCTCCGCATGGGGGAGCCCGGCTCGCCGGTGAAACCCTTCGCCGATAATAGTCCTGCCACGAACCAACACTGCGCCGACCGCCGGGTTAGGGCTGGTCCGGCCAAGCCCTCGGGCGGCTAAGGCGAGTGCGCGTTGCATAAACTCTTCGTCTCGGCGAGGACTCATGGAACCCTAACCCCCACCCGAGGCATGGGACCACGAGCGGCGAGGCGACGCCCCTGCCGTCGGCGCGTTTTTCTCCCGTCCGCTCCACCACGCTCTTGGATCAACTCTTTGAGCTCGCGCATAAACGCATCAAGGTCTTGAAACGAACGGTACACCGAAGCGAAACGGACGTAGGCCACTTTATCGAGCTCATAGAGCTGACGCATCACTTCCTCGCCGATAACGGCGCTAGGGACCTCCTTATCCCCGCGGCTTTGGAGAAACCGCTCGATGCGGTCGGCAATCTCCTCGAGGGTTTCGCTGCTCACCGGCCGTTTTTCGCACGCTTTGCGCATCCCAGCGATGATCTTGAGGCGATTGTACGCCTCCCGCCGACCATCTTTTTTCACGACCAAGGGCAAAATCTCCTCTACCCGCTCGTAGGTGGTAAAGCGGCGCTCGCAACGGCTGCATTCGCGCCGCCGTCTCGTGACGTCCCCCTCCCGGCTGAGACGGGAGTCGATCACTCTGTTGTCGAGGCTAGAACAGAACGGACACTTCATAGACCTGGCAGCTAGGGAGGGAACCCGGAGCGTCCTTTCACGCTCTCCTCCGTCCCTCCAGCGCTTTCCGCCTCCTTAGGAGGCCTGCAAGCGGTGCCGGTAAATAGGGAACTGACGACACAACTCGCGTACCTCCTCGCCAATCTGTTCCAGGGCACGCCCGTCGCCGACCTTCTGCAACGCTCTGGCAATAAAGTCCGCAATGAGGTCCAT
Source organism: Candidatus Binatia bacterium (assembly GCA_025057295.1). GTDB lineage: Bacteria > Desulfobacterota > Binatia > Bin18 > Bin18 > JANWXO01. The sequence continues at coordinate 1,650 of JANWXO010000415.1, forward strand.
TTCCCGTTCCTTCATCCCTCGCGTCGTTACCGCCGGGGTACCCAGACGGATCCCACTCGTGACAAAGGGAGGACGAGGATCAAAAGGAATCGCATTTTTGTTGACAGTAATACGCGCGCGGTCCAGCGTCTCTTGCGCAACTTTTCCTGTCAGTTCGGTTTCTCGCAGGTCGAGCAACATGAGGTGATTATCCGTCCCTCCAGAGACCAGGCGGAACCCACGACGCCGCAAACCGTCGGCTAATGCTTTAGCATTGGCGACAATTTGCCGCTGGTACGCCTGAAACTCGGGCGAAAGAGCCTCCTTGAACGCCACCGCTTTTGCCGCGATCACATGCATCAGCGGCCCGCCTTGGTAGCCAGGAAACACTGACGAATCGACGCTTTTTGCCAGCGCTTGCCGGCACATGATCATCCCCCCACGCGGGCCACGGAGCGTTTTATGCGTC
>JANWXO010000416.1 GCA_025057295.1 Candidatus Binatia bacterium
ATTCGCCGCTTCGGCCGCCTCTTTGGCTTCCCGCAGCGACGCTTCTATGCGCCTGCGCTCGTGGATATCCTGGTGGAGTTGCGCGTTGACCTGCGCTAGCGTGGCAGTGCGCTCTTCTACACGCTGTTCCAGCTCCCCACGCGCCTGACGGAGGATCTCCTCGAGTTGTTTGCGGTCGGTAATATCTCGGACCGACCCAGCCATGCGGATGGGCTTGCCCTCTTCATCCCAGAGGGCTTGTCCGCGACTGCTGAACCACCGATACACCCCGCCTGCAGTGCGCATACGGTATTCGACGTAGTAGGGCACTCGCCTGCTCAAGTGATCGCACAGCGCGCCCATCACCCGCGGCGCATCCTCAGGATGCAGTCGCGCCTGCCAGCTTTCCAGGGTATTGGCCTGGTCATCTTCCAGGTCGAGCAGTGCACGTAATTGAGGCGAGTAATAGATCGCGATCGGCCGATACTTGCCAGCTCCATCGACGAGAATTCTCGCGTCCCAGAAGCCTTCGCTCGCCCCCTGCACGGCCAGCTCGAATCTTTCGATGCTATCCCGGAGCGCTTCCTCCACTCGCCGCTGGTGCGCTTCTCCCGCCTCCAACTCGCGCACGCGGCGGCGCAAAGACTCCACCTCCTCGACGAGTTGCGCCTTCGTTCTCCGTCTCTCCGCCACTTTGCCCCCTCCGCCTCGCCGCTGATACCAAAAAAGGGTCACCCGCGGGCGCAGGTGGCCCTCTCTACACTGTCCTTCCTCACCGATACGGAGGCATCCACCCCTGCCTACCCACCAATAGAATGAACTCTACTGCCCCGACACACAAGAGTCAAGAGAAAACATCCGCGAGCTCTTCCCCAAGAGGGAAAAAGATGCCACTACGCTGCCCCTCCGCCAACTCCCAGAGCCCTGCCTCAGTCGTTGCGCAGTAGCACCTTGAGCACTCCGGGACGGGCGGCGTGGTGCATCGCTTCTACCCCCGCGGGTAACGGATAGACTGCAGCAATGAGGGGCGTCACCGCCACCTCTTTATGCGCGAGCGCGCGTAATGCCGGAGGAAAGCGGCCACAGCGAGAACCGATCAGGGTGACTTCATGAACCACCAGTGGGGCAAGGGAGAGGGTATGTTCCTGGGCCACTGTACTCTTCAGCACGAGGGTCCCCCGCGGCCGCACCGCCGCCAGGGCGAGCGTGAGCCCAGCAGCAGACCCAGTCGCCTCAACCACCGCATCGGCCTGCGGCTGCGGGCGCCAATCGGACACCAGCAGCGCGTGCAGACCGCGCCGGCGGACAATCTCGAGCTTCTCCGCATGTTTCCCCACCACGGTGACGCGGGCGCCGACATTGTGCAGTACCTGCGCGCACAGCAAGCCCAGTTTGCCATCGCCCAGGACAACAACCGCCGCGTCCGGCTGCAGGTGCACCTGTTCCAAGATGGCAAAAGCAGCAGCGAGTGGCTCGGTGAAGACGGCCTCTTCGTCGCTGACCGTTTCAGGGACGCGGTGCAGATTTCTCACCGGCACCGCCACGTACTCGGCAAAGCTCCCGTCTGCATCGACAATGCCCATCACACGGCGGGAGGGACAGTGGCGCTCCAATCCTCGGTGGCAGACCGTGCAGGAGCCACAGGCAAAGTTGATCTCCCCCACCACCCGTTTTCCGAGCCAGTCGGCTGGACCGGCACACACCTCACCGACAAACTCGTGCCCCAGAACGCCGCGAAACCCCATGTACCCGCGGAGAAGGTGCAAATCTGTCGAGCAGATTCCAGCCAGGCGGACACGCACGAGCGCCATCTCCGCCGTCGCCTGCGGAGTCGGGTATGCTGGATCGAGTCTCAGGGTCTGACCGTCCCAGTGTAGTGCTCGCATCGGTTCGTCTCTCCGAGAGCGGTGCAGTTCCCAAGCCTATCCCGCACCCACGCTCTCTCTCCAGGAGTGGTGGCTACGGGCCGCCGAGCGAGAACGACTGCATGCTCTACCGCCCGCACCACTCTCTGACCGTTTCACATCTTCAGCCGCTGGGCAAACTCCTCCATGATCCCCAGCACTCCTTGCACATCTCCTGCCCAGAAGGGGATCGAGGCAAAGAAGG
>JANWXO010000417.1 GCA_025057295.1 Candidatus Binatia bacterium
CGACAAAGAAGCGGCGAGCGTGCAGGTGCTCCTGGCGCGCGAGACCGGCCATCGTCAGGACCGGCGCGAAGCAGAGTCGCCTGGCCTGTCCGGCATGGAACAGGTCTTCTACCTTCCACTGTCGCGTCCATTCTTCGATGTAGCCTTTGAGTACATCCTGATTCTTGATCCGGTTGGTACGGCCAGAAAAAATTTCCCACTTGGCCCACGCAGGGTTCCCCATGAGTTCCACCAGTCGTTCCCACTGGTCTTCTTCTGGACAGACGAGAAAAATGAGTCCATCCCGGCATTCGTACATCTCCCATGGATACATGTAATGGTGTCCCAGACGCGAGGCGATGCGGCCCAGGTAGCTATAGTACACCATCGCCTGCTCCAGGAACGAGGCGATAAACGCTTGCGCGGAGAGGTCGATATGCTCTCCCCTGCCCGTGGCCAGGGCGTGCGTGTAGGCAGCCAGAGTCGCCGTCGCGGCAGCGATACCGGCTTGAAAATCACACTGCTGACCAAAGGCTTTCAGGGGAGGAAGGTCTGGCCGCTCGGACGCACCAGGGCTCAGCCACGCCCAGCCTCCTGCGTGCGCTAGGGTCAGCTCATACGCACGGTAATCTTTGTGGGGACCGGTCAGACCAAAGGGAGTGATGGAGCACATCACCAGGCGGGGGTTCAGCGCGCGAAAAATATCATAGGCGATCCCGTACGCGGCCATCGCGCGCGGAGGATAGTTCTGCACCAGAATGTCTGCCCACCGCACCAGTCGATGCAATTCGTCTTGTTGATGGTGTAGATCGAGGGTGACTCCGCGTTTGTTGGTATTCAGGTAGAGAAAGAGGCCGCTTTGTTCTGGGTCCGTCACTCCGCCTGGAAACGGGCCGCGTCGCCGCGCGGGGTCGCCGTCCGGCTCCTCCACTTTGATAACATCCGCACCCAGGTCGGCCATCAATTTGGTCGCATAGGCGGCCGAGACCATCGTCCCCAACTCGAGTACCCTCACGCCTTCGAGTCCCCGCATGTCGATACTCCTGGTAGAAGAATGGCCACACTACACCATAACTTGTTGGGGGTGTCCACTCTAACGCCTCGCTGCAGGGGAGGTGACGGGTACATGCGGTTGGCGACGTAGGATACGGGGACTTTCTCAGCGGTGCGCGCAACTCTCGACGCGGCAGGGCGGTGCTCGTACCAGGGGAGCGCAAGGAGGGAGGAGGCGGTCCCCGTCATGCCGCTAAGGGCGACGGTGATGACGACCAAGAAAGGTGTAGGAGAGTACGCGATCGTTGTGGCGGGTCGATGCTCGTGCGCAACGGTGCTAGAGGCACTTCGACACCAGTGCTCCTTTGCCTTCCGCCAGCCGGCGCAGAAACGCGAGCACCTCTTCCGGCGGGATTTGTCGGATGAGTTCTCCGCTCTCGCGATCGTAGACGCGAATCACGCTGCGTCCGGTGGCCTGATCTTGCACGAACTCGAGTCCCACCTGCATGCCGTTCACGACCGGCTTGACGGTCTCTGCATGCCAGGGGGGTCGTGTGTTCTCGTCTGGTACAGCGAGCGAGATGGGCTGCCTAGGAGGATCGACGGTGTTGCCCTTCCCTCGGTTCCCCTCGGTCCAACTACTCCTCGGCTCCAGTGGTCCTGCTCTGTTGAGCAGCGCGCTGATCTCAGGAAGAGTCGCATTCACTTTCATAGGTGCCGCCTCTCTCCCACCCCTTTGCCTCGGTAGGCAAGGGGTGGGGGGAAGGAGAGCGCCGTTTCTCCGCTGCCGTTAGCGTTGCCTTAGCGTCCGAGGAGCGACAGAGCGACAGACGGCAGCTGGTTCGCCTGGGCCAGCACTGCGACACCGGCCTGGACCAAGATCTGGGTACGGGTCAGCTCGGCCGTCTCTTTGGCAATGTCGGCGTCGCGAATGCGGGAGCGGGCGGCGGAGAGGTTCTCGGCTGCCACCTGGAGGCTGGCGGCAGTCGAGGAGAAACGGTTCTGCAGCGCTCCGATATCTCCGCGCACTTTGTTCAGCCGGTTCAAGGCAAAGTCGATCGTTTGGATAGCATCGTTGGCGCCGGAGGCGGTGGTAATATTGAGAGCGTTCACCT
>JANWXO010000418.1 GCA_025057295.1 Candidatus Binatia bacterium
GCGGTGTGTTCGGCTCCAGGCCGCTGGTGGGCGATCAGGCTCTCTGGGTGGGGCCGCTGAGCGTCAGGCGAGTCGGTCCTTCTTTGCGTCTCGCTTACCAACGCCGATCGCGTCGGCTTCGCCCTCCGCTCCCACGATACTCTCTGCGGTGCGTGCCGCTGCCGAACGAGCGGCCACCGCCCGACCCGGCAGCCTGCGGTTTCGCCTCGTTCACGGTCAAAGCGCGGCCTTGCAGTTCGTAGCCGTTGAGCCGCTCGATCGCCACCTGTGCCTCTTGGGCGTTGTCCATCTCCACGAAACCGAACCCGCGGGAGCGTCCGGTGAATTTATCCGTGATGATCGAGACAGAAGAGACATCCCCAATCTGACCAAAGAGCGTCTCTAGCTCCTCGTTTGTTGTCTGGAAGGGGAGATTTCCGATAAATAACTTCGTTGCCACTGCAACCTCCGTACAAGAAAAAAGGCCCCAGGAACCATGAGTACGGTTCCAGGGGCCTTGTGCTCTCGAACCAACTCACTCGAACGAACAGGTCAAACCAGTTGCAGACAACGTACCAGCATTGCAGAAGGAACACAAGTCGTGTGAAGAAATTTCTGAGCGAAGACGCGCGATCGTTTCTGAAGACCGGCACAACTGTCTCCACACGATCCCAGCGGATCGCTTCCATCACTGGTTTCCCCTGCGTCGGTCCACGTTTTCCCTTTGCCCTGTACTGTGGAAGACCCGGTTGCCAGTCGGGCCTCGACACGAGAGGGAAAAGGAGTGATGACGCTGGCGATGAAATCGCTTCAGGAACCGGGTCGAGTCTTAGCGATCCGTGCCAGGTAGGCAGTGATGCGGGCCGCGTTGGTGCCCACGTCGCTACGGCCGACGCGCGAGACCGAACGAACGTCAATCCGGCTGCCGTTCTGCGCTGGGCGCACGCGGACAACGATATCATCTATAAACCCGAACCAGAAAGTGGTGTCGGTTGCCTCGATCCGTCCCTCGGCCGGTTCGGCAGCGACAATGTTCCAGCCCATGTCACGAGCGGCGGTCAGTGCACGTGCGAATGCCTGCGGCGGGGGATCTGGGAGGAGAAGGGGACCAAGGTCCGGGTAACCGCGGCGTTGTTGCGCAGCCACCTCTGGCCCTCCATAGTCGGCGGTGTTGGGAGCCCCCTGGCGCAAAGGCAGGAGAGCAACGAAGACCGGAGGCGAATCCGTGTCGGTGGTGATGTCGTGGATCGGCGGGACTCGTTGTGCAGTGCGCCACCATTGCCAGGGGATGGCAGCCGTTACGAAACCGCAGAGCACGCCGGCAAGGGCGAGGCCAAACCCCCGTTGGCTCTTTCCCGGTCGCGTCACCCATGCGCCGAGGAGAGAGAGGGCTACGGCCGCGAGACCGCCATACGCAGCCCAGCGCATGAGGGTGAACGCAGGGCGGAAGTCCCACAGCCCCAAGCGATAACCAGGGCCAGCGATGAGCAGTGCCAGAGCAGCAAGCACAGCCAGGAAAAATCCGCCAATGGCGATGCGTGAGAAGGGGCGATGGGGAAGCATGACCGATATTTGACGCATGCTACGACACAGCGCAAGAGTGTGCCGTAGCGGTACTACTCGTGCAGTTTCCACCTTCGCTCTTGCGCTCATTTGGTGTAACCTAAAGGGCCCTATGTTTAGAGATCGATCCGATGCTCTTCCCCCTGTGTCCTCGCTTGTAGAGACGCACTCCAAGGGGCAGCGTGAAGAACGCCTCTTCCTCGAGGGTCCTCGCTCGCGTCTCGAGGAGCTCTGGCGGGTACTGCGCATCGCGCGGGAGTTTCTCATGGGATTCCGGGCGCTCCATTTTATCGGTCCCTGCGTGACTGTATTTGGCTCGGCCCGGTTCGAGGAAGGCAATCGATACTATGCGCTCGCTCGTGCGGTCGGCTCGCGCCTCAGCCAGATGGGGTTCACGGTCATGACCGGCGGCGGACCCGGCATTATGGAGGCTGCCAATCGCGGGGCGAAGGAGGCGGGAGGTCGATCGGTTGGGTGTAATATCCGTTTGCCGCACGAGCAGAAGCCCAATCCGTACCTCGACCACATCGTCACTTTTCGTTAT
>JANWXO010000419.1 GCA_025057295.1 Candidatus Binatia bacterium
ACGGCAGGCTTACTGCGCGCCTTGGTGAGGGGAAACAAACGGTCTCCTTTCCCTCCAGCCAGGATCATCGCGAGAATGCGTAACCGACGCATTAGGCACCCCCCTGTTCATGAAACAACACCTGTTCGAGCTGCGGGAAGAGCGGTTCTTGCTGTTCTTTGCTGGCTAAATAGCCCCACTCATCCTGTGTCAACTGGTTGCCGTCACGCAGCCGGCGCGCCATTTCCATCAAGTGACGAAAGTCTGCGTAATGAGAGGCAAACCGTTGCTCCGCGTAGTCACGCGCGCTCCAGCTGGTAATTAAGAACTGCCAATCCGAGGCCTGCATCAGGAGCAGTGCGCGGGCTGCCTGACACAGCACCCGCCCGAGCGGGGTGTGTGCCGCGTGCGGATGTGCCCGCACGAAGGTCCAAAATTCAAACTCACAGTCGTAGAGCCGCTCCCAGGTCCACATCGTATCCCGATTCAGCCACGTGCGGTGGTCCCCACCCTCGCCCCACGATCCTTCGGGCAAAGTGATCGTCTCCGTCGGGGGACAACGCTCCAGGTAGGTACGACAACTCACGGCTTCGATCCCCTGCCGTTGCAATTCGGGCCAGAGGAACTCCAACCACTGCGGACCTTCATACCACCAATGGCCGAACAGCTCAGCGTCATAGAGAGCGCAGACGAGACCGGGCACCTTGGCAGTTTGCTGGTATCCATGCAGCAGTCGCGCCAGAAGGGAAACAAAATGGCGCGCGTGTTCCTGGGCGCGTTCGCGTGCCTGGTCCGGCACATACGCTGCCTTCAGCGCAAGATCCCCCTTATCACTCACACGCCACAGCTTGAGGCCGCCTGGGAGATGTTTTTTATGGAAATCGAGGTACCACGGGTCTCCAGGATATCCGCGCTCACGGCTCCACACCTGCAGTGCCGTTTCCGGCTCGCGGAAGAACACTACCGCCGTTCTCTCTCCCCCCCGAGAGGCGACACGGTAGATTTTGTAGGGCGAGGCGCCGAACCGTTGCGGCAACTCTTCCCGTCCCGTCGCGCGCAGTTCAGCCAGGTGAGGGAAGTAATCTTCGTAGAGAGGCAGCGGACGACCGCCAAGAATGAGGTGGCTATCGGCAAAGAAATAGGCCAAACCGCTCTCCGCCACGAGTTCTTCAAGCCCACAGCGGAGAGTTCGGCGTTGTTCCCGGTTCAGCCCAACCGGAGGAATCCAGTGATACCGGGGTCGATAGGCCCCCTCCGGTAACCATACCCCCTGGGGGCGGGAGCCGAAATAGCGTTCGTGCGTCAGAACCGCTAAACGGAGCTGGAGTCTGACGCTCTCGTCGCTTCCCAGCAGCGGTAAATATCCATGGGTCGCTGCGCTCGTGATCGCCTCGATCGCCCCCTGCTCGGCCAGACAACGGAACGCCCCCAACAGGTCGCCACCAAGGGCTTGGAGTTGCCGGTCCGCGTCGCGATAAAATCGCGCCCAATACTCGACCAGGACGGGAAGCTCTTCGGACCCTGCATGACGAAAATAGGCGGCGGTCTCTGTACAGGCACGCAGGCGCGCATCGAGGAAGAGCCGCAGTTCGTCCTGCAGGAGGGGGCTGGCAAGCTGCTCGCAGAGCACGGGAGAGAAACTCATAGTGATACGAGGCAGGATGCCGCGCTCGACGAGCGCGCGGACGGTTCGCACCAAGGGGAGATATGACTGCACGACCGCCTCACACAACCACTCGCTCCCGTGCGGCCAGCGGCCGTGTCCCAACACCAACGGCTGATGCGCATGCAGGGCGAGAGCAAATGAACCAAGCGCCGGCGGAGACATCGTCTTTACCTCCTTACCGCCCGGACCATCCTCGTGGCCAGGAGCACCCGACCTGTCTTCGAAAAGAGGGCAAAGCCCGCGTCGCCATCCCTTTTTGCAATAAGTATCCTCAAAGAATAGTCCGAGTGCAACCTCTCAGGACAACCGCGCTGCCTCGGAGATGTGGCGGCACGAACACCAACAAGAAGCGTGGCGTCCCTTTGCTCGCTGGCATATGACGGACCAGGGGAACTCGGTGGCTGATCGCTCCTCTGCCTCCTTTGCAGAAC
>JANWXO010000041.1 GCA_025057295.1 Candidatus Binatia bacterium
ACAACGGCGTGCTGGCAGAATACGTCGGCTACCTCCCGCATCGTTACATCACCGTCAAAAAAACCTCCTCGAAAGATACTCCTTTCGTCGGCATCCTCACTTACTATCAACAGGTCATGCGGAGTGTGGGGAAAACTCGCGAAGAAGCGCTCAAAGGTCCCTTCCAACAGGCCGGGACGAGCCAGGTATCAGAAATTTTCCGCTATACGAAAGGCAAGTGGCACTATTAACCGCAGACCTCTCTATCACGCCCCTCCAGGTGTATATCCCACCTGTCTGGCTAGCCGTGCCGCTTTCTCTCCGCTCCCACCTCTCGGCACCTCTGCGGTCAGGGGCAGACCCGCATCCCTGTCACACAGGGCCTGCTGTAATGTCGGTTTCTGTTTCCTTTCACCTGCACAGGCGACGTTGACAGCCTTCTCCCCCTCAGCCACATTCTTTCTCACGAAACAGGACTGGCCATGGTACTACAGAGGAATCCGATTGTGACCTGGTGCGTTGTCGTCCTGACATGGGCGCTCTTGCTCCACGTTGCGCTGCTCCACGCTGAAGAGAAACCCTGGCCTGTGACGCAGGATACATTACCGAACGGGCTCACGGTTCTCATCCTGGAAGATCGCCGCGCTCCCGTCGTCACTGTGCAAGTCTGGTACAAGGTCGGAGCACGCAACGAACGACTTGGCAGTACAGGGATCTCTCACCTCCTCGAACATCTGATGTTTCGTGGGACGGCCAAATATGGTCCAGGGGAGTTCTCCCGTCTCATTCAGGAGAAGGGTGGCTCACACAACGCCTTTACCACTGATGACCATACCGTGTACTTTGAGAATATCGCGGCTCCCCACCTAGATCTCCTGCTCGACCTCGAAGCCGATCGCATGGCGAATCTCATCCTCAACCAAGCCGCCTTTGAGGCCGAAAAAAAGATCGTCATGGAAGAACGACGGCTGCGCACAGCAGACAATCCAGCCGCCGATTTATGGGAACAGGTCAGCGCTGCTGCCTATACCGCTCATCCCTACGGATGGCCAGTTATCGGGTGGATGCACGACCTTGAGGCGATCGAGCTCGAGGATGTGAAAAAATATCGTGAGACCTACTACGTACCGGGGAACGCGCTTCTGGTTATTGCGGGAGATGTCGCTGCAGACGTGGTGCTCGCGCAAGTGAAAGCCTCGTTTGGTCACATTCCGCCTGCCCCTCCCGTGCCAGCGGTGAGAGCACAAGAACCGCCACAGCGCGGAGAGCGTCGGGTTTTCCTGCGCCGTCCTGCCTCGCTACCCATTTACATGGCCGCGTACCACGTGCCCAACTGGCAGAGCCCCGACAGCTTCCCCCTCGCCGTGCTGTCGATTATCCTCGGAGGTGGTCGTAGCGCTCGGCTACAAAAAACGTTGGTCGAAGAGAAAGCCCTGGTTTTGGCTGCCGATGCTGACTATGACCGTACCGCCCATGATCCCCCGCTTTTTACCCTCTTTCTGCGCATCGCTCCGGGAAAAACGTGGCAGGAAGCTGAGACCGCTCTCTTCCAAGAAGTGGAGAAGCTGCAGACAACTCCTGTCACCGAGACAGAACTCGAACGGGCGAAAAACCTCGTCGAGGCTGGATTTGTCTACGGACAGGATTCGCTCTTTTATCGCGCCATGCAACTCGGGCTCTACGCAGCGTTGGGAGATTGGACCATGATCCAAAGAGTTGTTCCCGGCATCCGTGCGGTCACCGCAGCAGAGGTGCAACGGGTCGCCCGCACCTATTTGCGCGAGGAGAACCGCACCGTCGGTATTCTGATTCCCGAAGGTCCACCTCCTGCGCGCGAATCCCTGGAGACCGGGATCAGCGACTCCGCAGTGCATTGATCACGACCCCTCCCTGTCTCTGTGAGAGGGCATAAACGGAGCACCCTATGAGACTTGCGCTCTCTGTGTATTTTGGTTTGCTGCTGGTCCTCACTCCCGCTGTTCCGACCATCGCTGCGCCCCTCGGGGTGCGCACCGTCCTCGATAACGGCGCGGTCCTCCTCGTGGCAGAACGGCCAGGCGTGCCGATGGTGATCATGACCCTACTGGTGAAGACCGGAGCAATGGCAGATCCAGACGGTCGGGCTGGCCTGGCCAATCTCACCGCGGAGCTACTGACACGCGGGACGAAGCAACATTCCGCTCAGGCGCTCGCGGAAGCGCTCGACTTTCTCGGGGCGTCTCTCAACGTAGATACTGACTATGAAACGACAACCCTTTCTCTTACGACGCTGACCAAGAACCTCGACGCTGCCTTTGCCTTGCTCTCAGACGTGTTGCTGTCTCCCACCTTCCCCCAAGAGGAGTTCGAGCGCAAACGCAAGGAAATCCAGGGCGACCTGCAGAGTCGCGAGGAAAACCCAGGATGGGTGGCACGTAAGGCATTTCTCCAAACCCTGTACCCCCAGCATCCCTTCGGCCGGCTGGTCGAGGGTGACCCTGATACCCTCGCAGCCATCACCCGTGCGGACGTCGTTCAGTTTCACCAGACGTACTACCGGCCCAATAATGCCATCATCGCTTTCGCAGGGGACATTTCTCATGCCCAGGCGGTCAAATTACTGCACACCTACTTCAGCAACTGGCACCCTGCCGATATCCCCCCCCTTGTCTGGTCGGCTCCTCAACGACATCCGGAGGAGCGGATCACGCTGGACAAGAAAGTCACGCAGGCCAACGTTCTCCTCGGCCATGAAGGTATCGCCCGCTCCAACAAGGATTACTACGCTGTGCTGCTGATGAACTATATTCTCGGCGGTGGAGGGTTCGGCTCGCGGCTCATGGATCGCGTCCGCGAAGAGCTCGGTCTCGTGTATAGTATCAACAGTTCCTTCAGCGCACGGAAGCACCCCGGTCCTTTTATCATCGGCCTGCAAACCAGGAACGCGACTGCAACACAAGCAGTAAGCGAGGTGTTGCAGCTGGTGCGCCAGTTCGTCGAGCAGGGACCGAGCGAGCGAGAATTGGCGGCAGCCAAATCGTACTATATCAACAACTTCCCCTTGCGTCTGGTTTCAAACCGCGACGTTGCCGCCCTGCTGCCTGTGATCGAGTTCCACGAGCTCGGGCTCGACTATCCCGATCGCTACCCAGCGTTGATCGCTCAGGTCACCCGGGAACAGGTCCATGCCGCAGCGAAAACCTATCTCCATCCCGACCGTCTATTGCAGGTCATCGTCGCCGACCTGACCCAAGCGAACCTTACACCTCCCCCACACTCCAGCAACCAGCCCGCCACAACAGGCGACCCCCAGTGATACACTAGGGATAGATGCCGCGGATCATCACTGCTTCAACTACACGCTGGATGCCGAGAATCTGGGCCGCCGTGCGCATATCTACTTCTTTCTCGTACGCCAAGCGGGCGATATGATTGAAACTGCGCACCATGATTTGGCGTAAGCGTTCGTTAATTTCATCCTCGCTCCAGAAGAACGATTGCAAATCCTGCACCCACTCGAAGTAGGACACCGTCACCCCTCCGGCGTTGCAGAGAATGTCGGGAATAATAAACACGCCCTTTCCGACCAAGATTTCATCCGCCTCGGGGGTCAAGGGTCCATTTGCTCCCTCAGCGATAATGGCAGCTCGCACGCGCGGCGCGTTGGCTGCGGTAATCTGCTTCTCCAGTGCACAGGGCATGAGGACGTCGCACTCGAGCTCCAGCAATTCTGCGTTCGTAATTGGCTCAGCATATGGGTACCCAACGACCGAACCGCACGTCTTGGCATAGGCCAGCAGCTCACGGATCTTGATCCCATTTGGGTTGTAGACCCCTCCATTGGCATCGCTCACCGCAATGACCTTGGCCCCCCGCTCTTCGATGAGGTAGGCAGCAGGGGCCCCCACTTTGCCAAACCCCTGGACCACGACCCGCGCTTTGTCGACCGGGATGTTTTTGCGCTTCAACGCTTCCAAAGTAGTGATAGCGACGCCGCGACCAGTTGCCTCACTCCGGCCCAGGGAGCCTCCGATTGCCAGCGGTTTCCCCGTGACCACAGCTGGGACGGAATACCCCCGGTGCATAGAATAGGTATCCATGATCCACGCCATCTCTCGCTCTCCCGTACCGAGGTCCGGAGCAGGAATGTCCCCCTGGGGACTCATCAGCACACTGATTTCCGTCGCGTAGCGACGGGTCATTTTCTCAAGCTCCCGCAGTGATAAAGCCTTGGGGTCACAGACGACTCCACCCTTCGCCCCACCATACGGGATCCCCACCACAGCGCACTTCCAGGTCATCCACATCGCCAGCGCCCGTACCTCGTCAAGCGTCACACTCGGATGATAGCGGATCCCTCCTTTGGTCGGACCAAGGGCAGTGTTGTGGTGCACGCGATAGCCGGTGAACACGCGCACCGAGCCGTCGTCCATAGTGACTGGAAAGTTGACGATCAGCTCCCGCTTGGGCACGCGGAGATAATCGGCCATCCCTGGCTTGAGGTCGATATAGCGAACGGCCTTATCAAATTGCCGCAGCGCGATCGCGTAAGCATTCTCTTCCATCACCCCACCTCTTAGGAAAGAAATCTCTTTTATGCTAACACATACCGCAGTGCTATGCTCACGCCCGGCAAACTTCCACTCGCACTGTTGCAATCCTGCCTACGGTTGCAAGGAGCAGCAGACCCACGCGTACTGATCGGCCCGCGCTTTGGTGAAGACTGCGCGGTCATCGACCTCGGGACGCAATACCTGATCACCAAAACTGACCCGGTGACGTTCACCGCAGAAGAAGTAGGTTGGTATGCCGTCCACATCAACGCCAACGACGTCGCCACCATGGGAGCACGGCCACTCTGGTTTCAGGCGTGCCTCTTGTTCCCGGCGCGGACCGAAGAAGCCACGGTGCGACAGGTTTTCACGCAAATCGACGCGGCGTGTCGACAACTTGGGATCGCTGTGACTGGCGGCCATACCGAGGTGACAACTGCCGTTACGCGACCGGTCGTGATCGGCGACATGCACGGCCTGGTAGCGAAAGAGGGCTTGGTGACATCGAGCGGAGCCCGTCCGCACGATCTTGTCGTCATGACCAAACCCGCAGGTCTCGAAGGCACGAGTATCCTGGCGGTAGAAAAAGCGGACGACCTGCGCGGCCAGTTGAGCGAGACGGAACTCCGTGAGGCGGCACAGCTCCGCTATGTCCCTGGGATTTCCGTCGTGCAGGAGGCACTGTTGGCAGCAGAGTACGGTGCCACCGCTATGCACGACCCGACCGAAGGCGGGGTTGCAATGGGACTCTACGAGCTGGCGAGCGCGTCTGGAGTGGGGATCGCGCTGAACCTGGATGCGGTCCCAGTCCTTCCAGTCACCCAAAAGATCTGCCGATGCTTCGGCTTGAACCCGCTCGGTTTGATCAGTTCAGGGACCTTGCTGCTGACGATCCCACCGGAGCGGTGGCCCCCTTTGCACCGTGCCTTCCAAACACGGTCCTTACCAGCACACGTGATTGGCACGATAGAGCACGAGGCTGGCATTCGCGCTACCGCGAACGGTCAACCCTCCCCGTTCCCTTACAGTGAAAAAGATGAACTCACCAAGGTCCTCTAGCAGCGCAGGAAAGACCGCGCGTCGTTCTGCCATCTGTGCGCTTGCGTCTCTTTCAGCTGACATGTTTCCAGGCGTGGTACGAACTGCGCACCAGTGGTCCTGCCTCGACGTGACGGAAGCCCAGCATCAGCGCCTGGCGACGCAGCTCGGCAAATTCGTCAGGATGCACATAGCGCTCGACTGGTAACTGCTCTTTGGACGGTTGCAGATACTGCCCCAACGTCAAGATGTCACACCCCACCGCACGTAAATCGCCAAACACAGCCAGCAATTCTTCATAGGTCTCCCCTAAGCCCAGCATCAACCCGGTTTTGGTCTTGAGCTCAGGACGGACTTCTTTCGCTTTTTGCAGCACCCGCAGCGAGCGCTCGTACTTCGCGCCAGGACGTACCCGCTTGTAGAGACGAGGAACCGTCTCGGTGTTGTGGTTATAGATATCGATAGGCGACCGGGCCACCGTGGCAACCGCTTCTTCATTACCTTGAAAGTCTGGGGTGAGCACTTCTACCGTACACTGGGGGTTGCACTGTTTGATGGCGTGAACGGTCGCCGCAAAGTGGGCCGCTCCTCCATCGGGCAAATCGTCGCGATTGACCGAGGTCACCACGACATGCGCAAGCCCCATGCGACGTGCCGCCTCGGCGACACGCCGCGGCTCGTCAGGATCCAGAGGGGCAACGTGCCCGTGGGTCACTGCACAAAAGCGGCAATTGCGGGTGCAGACTTCTCCCATCAGCATAAAGGTGGCGGTGCCATGCCCCCAGCATTCCCCGATATTTGGACATTGGGCTTCTTGACACACCGTGTGCAAGTGCAAAAGCGAGACGATGGCCTTGGTGCGCGTATAGCCCGGTCCTCCAGGCATACGCACTTTGATCCAGTCGGGATGCCGCCGCTGTAGGCGTCCCTTCTCACGCGAAGTGGTTACCCCTCTAGGGAGGGGGTTGGTCTCTGAAGGGCGAGGGTCGACAAGTTCCTCTGCCATAGGATCTCCTTATAGCCAAACTGACGAGCAAATAGTTCCGCTACTCGTTCCTTTACCGGGAGGAGGGGAACAGGGCGTCCCAGCAGGCGCGCCATGGAAGTCATCCGTACCCCTGCGAGGCCACAGGGCACGATATCTGAGAAATACGACAGGTCAGGGTCAACGTTGAGCGCAAACCCATGGTATGTTACCCATCGGCGCACGCCGACTCCAATAGAGGCAATCTTCTCCTCGCCTACCCATACCCCGGTGAGCCCTTCGCGCCTGTGGGCTTGGAGACCGTACGCTTGGAGTGTCATGACCAGCACGGTTTCAAGCGCCCGGAGATAGGCATGGATATCGCGGCGGTGCCCCGTGAGGGCAATGATCGGATATCCCACCAGCTGCCCTGGTCCGTGGAACGTCACGTCTCCCCCGCGCCCCACACGATACACCGGGACCTGCCGCCGGCGTAGCAGGTGCTGCATCTTGCCGCCTCGCCCCAGGGTGAAGACAGGAGGATGCTCGAGCAACAGCAGCATATCCCCAAGCTCTCCTAACCACCGCTTCTCACGCAACACTTCTTGCCAGGCAAGAGCCCGCTCGTAGGCAACGAGACCCAGGTCGAAACAGGACAGCAGGCTCTCCACCTTTCCACAGTGCTGCATAGTGAGCCCACCTCCCACTCTCAGATGTTGATAGCCCGTCCCTCGGCATCCAGCGCGGCTTCCATAATCGCTTCGGATAACGTCGGGTGTGCGTGGACCGTCCCGCCCAGCTCGGTCGTCGTCGCTTCCAGGGTTCTGGCCAGTCCGACCTCAGCGATCAAATCCGTCGCACCGTAGCCAATAATGTGGCACCCGAGAATCTCCCCGTAGTGTTTCTCCGCGACAATTTTCACAAACCCTTCCTCATGCCCAGCAGCGATCGCCTTGCCCAGTGCACGGAAAGGAAATCTCCCCACCGTCACGTCGTAACCACGCGCGACAGCCTGCTCTTCGCTCAGTCCGAGCACCGCAATTTGCGGCTGACAATAAATGCAGGCCGGGATACGCAGATGATCCACCCCTTGCTCACGCCTGCCGGTCATACATTCGACCGCAACCACTCCCTCTTCGGAGGCCGCATGAGCTAAGAGCGGCGGGCCGATGACGTCACCAATAGCATAGATCCTATCGTTTGCCGTTCGCATCTGTTGGTTCACCTTGATGTACCCGCGGTCGAACTCCACCCCGAGGGTGTCCAGCCCCAATCCGCCGCTCAAGGGTACCCGCCCAACTGCGACAAGGACTTTCTGCGCGGTGCGTCGCTTTATCTCGGTCCCATTGGTCACCATCACCTCCACCCGTCCGGGGAATTTCTCCACGCTGTGGAACCTCGTTCCCGTGAGGACTTCGATCCCTCGCTTCTTAAAGGACCGTTCCAGCTCGCGCGCCACTTCCGCATCGACGCCAGGCAAGAGCTGCTTCTCCATCTCCACGAGCGTCACTCGACTGCCAAACACGCTGTAGATATAGGCAAATTCCACCCCCACCGCACCACCGCCGATGATCACAATGGCCTCAGGCACCTCAGTGTCGAGCAAAGCCTCCCGGCTCGTGAGAATCTGCTTGCCGTCAACCTCCGCCCCCGGCAGTGAACGTTCGCCAGAACCGGTTGCAATGAGGATGCGTTCTGCCTCAATCTGCCGTGCTCCCGTGCCGTTCGCCTCAACAACCACACGATTTTTCCCCTCGAGGCGCCCGGTGCCAGAAAAAAGGGCAATGCGGTTTTTCCGAAAGAGAAACTCCACACCTTTGGCTAGGCGGTCCGCAACCTCACGCGAACGCTTGATCACTTGAGCATAATCACACGAGAGTCCGCGCGTTTTGATCCCGTGCCGCTCCCCTTCTTTCACGGCTTCATACAACTCGGCTGAGGTCAAAATGGCCTTTGACGGAATACAGCCCCAGTTGAGGCACACTCCACCCGGGCGCTCCCGTTCAACCACCGCCACCTTGAGTCCGAGCTGGGCCGCACGAATCGCCGCAACGTACCCTCCTGGCCCTGCTCCGATAACCACTAGATCGTACTGCGCCATCTCCGTCCGACTCCCTCACACGAGCAACCCCACCGGGTTTTCAAGAAGCTGCTTGAGTTCTGCCAGAAACCGCCCACCGGCCACACCGTCGAGGATACGATGATCGCACGAAAGCGTCACCATCATGGTGTGCGCAACACGGATTTGCCCATCGCGCACGACCGGCCGCTCCTTGATCGCTCCCACAGCCAGGATAGCTCCCTGGGGGGGGTTAATGATGGCCGTGAAGTGATCGATGGGCAACATGCCCATATTGGAAATCGTAAAAGTTCCACCGGACAAGTCTTCACTCGTCGGCTTTCCCGTACGGGCCCGTTCAACCAACGCGTGTGCCTGCGCGGCAATCTCCAACAGAGAGAGCTTCTCGCACTGGTGCAACACCGGCACGATCAGGCCATCTTCCAATGCCACGGCCAAACCGATATTGATCTCGGCTTTGATCTCTCGTCCATCTTCGACAAACGAAGCATTCAATCGGGGATGCCGTTCCAGGGCGAGGGCAACAGCTTTGATGAGAAAGTGGGTGTAGGTCACCTCTGTCGACACGCGGTCACTCGCCTGGAGTGCAGCGCGGAGCCGTACGACCTCGCTCATGTCGATTTCACAGGTGACGTAAAAATGGGGGATTTCGCGCATGCTCTCCGCCATACGCTTGGCGATGGTCATACGCATGCGCGAAAACTGCTCCTTCGCCCCTCGCAGAGGCACAACCGCCGTTTCGGGACGCTCAGCGGGCTGGGAGAGCTGCTCTTCTCGCCTGACCTGGCTCAGGTATGCTTCAAGGTCGTGCTTCACAATGCGTCCGCCTGGCCCACTTCCCCTCACTTGGCTGAGGTCGATCCCCTGTTCTTCAGCCATGCGCCTCACCAGCGGAGAAGCCAATACCCGCTCAGGAGTCGGTTGCGCCTCTGCAAGGTCTCGCCGCATGCGCGACTCGCGGATTTCGCGGACCTTGCGTTCAGCTCCCTTTCCGGTTTGACGGACAGCGATACCCTCTTGGCGGGGAGCGGAAGATAGCGCACTCATCGACTTCGGCGTTGCCCGTCGCTCGATACTGTCTGGTTGGCCCTCTTCCGCTGCATGCGCCTGTTCACGCTCCTGCGCGGCTGAAAGAGGGAGAGGACTGGAAACCTGCGGCTGCGCCGCCGTGGACGGCTGTGGCTCAACAGCTACCCCGCTCACACCATCTTCGCTCAGGATAGCAATCACAGCCCCGACCGGGGCCGACTCCCCTTCGCGTACCCGAATCTCTACCAGCACTCCGGCATCGAGTGCCTCCATCTCCATATCGGCCTTATCCGTCTCCACCTCCGCGATAATATCGCCGACCTCAACCCGATCCCCTACTTGCTTGAGCCACCGCAGAATTTTCCCCTCCTCCATCGTATCGCTCAGGCGGGGCATAAGGATCTCGATAGCCATCTGACGCCTCCTCTTGCTGTTCAGTATAGCTGCGTTGAGGGAGCAGGGGGAACCCCGCTTGACTTATAGCAAGCGAAATGAGCGCCGGTGCACCGGCGAGGGGCCAAGACGACGGAGCGCTGCACGGTGGGCAGGGGTTCCATATCCCAGGTGCTGCGCAAAGCCGTACCCAGGATATTCTCGGTCGAGTTCTGCCATGAGCCGGTCCCGGTAGACTTTGGCGACAATCGACGCCGCAGCAATGGTATAGATCTCACGGTCACCCTTGACGAACGAAGTCTGCGGGCAGGGGAGGTCTGGAAGGGAACGACCGTCGATAAGGACATGCTCGGAGACTTCGGGCAGTTGGGAAATGGCGAGGCACATGGCTTTGCGCCCGGCATGATAGATGTTGAGCTGGTCAATCTCTGCCACATCGACCACTCCAATCCCTACACCGAGAGCAACCCGACGAATGGCAGTCTCTAGCTGTTCTCTCGCTCTCCGGGTGAGGGTCTTTGAGTCTCTCACTCCGGCCGGAAAGACGTTCTGTGCTTCATCTTGGGAGGCGACAGGAGGAAAAATGACCGCTGCCGCGACGACCGGCCCGGCAAGAGGTCCCATTCCTGCCTCATCTACCCCTGCAACCATCCGCAGTCCACTCTGCCACAGGGCCAATTCCACTCTCAAGTGTGGGCAGACATGCCGCGCAGAGGAAAGAGTCGGTTCCGTTTGGCTGCGACGCATTTACCGCTGCCGACACTCTATAGAGCGTTTGCGCGCACGCACGGCGTAGAGCGGATCTGACCATCTGGGGTGGGGACTCAGGTCATACACCTCTGGTGGTTCATAGCAGCCTGAGGCATGAAAATAGGCACAGACGAGCCCAGCGCGCTGGTGGTCGTTCAACATCTGCCAAATCCGCACCGCCTTCGTGGGAAACATGCGATTGGAGAAAAAGACCACGAACGGCCCCCCAGGTTTCAGCACCCGCCCCACGTCGGCAAAGACGTCGACTGGCCGAATCAGGTACTGCACGGAGACCGTCACCATCGCCCCGTCGAAGTACTCATCGGCAAACGGCAGGTGGGGGTTGGCATTGACGTCGTGGATCACATAGTCATCGAGATCGGGGTTCTCCGCCATCTCCTCGGCGTTGAGCCCCAAGCCGATCAGACAGCGTTTGGCAAAGCCTGGGGGGAGGTGCGAACGCCAGCTGCTCATGAGATCGAGCAGAACCCCTTGTGGGGCGAAGGTTACAGCGATAAAGCGGCCTACAGCCGCAATGGCCGGCTCGTCAAGGTGCACAACTTTACGCGGGAAGGCATAGAACAGGGCGTCGTCGCTCTCATCGATCCGCTGGAACATTTCCGCAGTGAAGGGAAGATCCATACAACTTTCCCAGGTATACTCCCAATACAGTTACGCGCGCAAGAACTGGGTCACAACCCTCGCGGTTTCCTCAGGCTTCTCCAGAGGTGGCATATGGCCACAGTGCTCCAGTACTACGAGTTTCGCTCCGGCAATCCCCTCCTGGTAGGCCCTGCCATGGGCAGCAGGGACGAGGCGGTCCGACTCGCCCCAGATCACCAGAGTCGGCACCGTGATCCGGTAGAGCCGTTCCCGCAATTTGGGGTTACAGAGGAGCGGATTCCAGCCTACTCGTGCAGTCGCCTCTCGCGCTCTCAGGGTGTTTTCGAGGAGCTGCGGGGATGGCACATCCGGCACGAGTCGCCTGGCCAGTTCCGACTGTGGGTCGTGAAAGAGCAGCTGGCGAGTCTCTTCTGGCGTAGCGGCAAAAATATCCGCGATCGGCGCCCCAGGCACGCGCAGTCCTACGGCATCGATCAACACGAGTTTGCGGATGCGGTGGGAATACCGCGTCGCCAGTTCGGCAGCAAGCCACCCACCGAGCGACAGTCCGACCACATACGGCTGGGTCAGGCCGAGGTGATCCATCAGGTCGGTGTAATGGAACACCAGATCTTCTATCGTATCGATTTTCTCCAATCCCTCCGATTTGCGAAACCCCGGGTGTGCAGGCACGTAGAGGGTACAGGCACGCGACAACTGGGCGAAGAAGGGTAACCACTCGACCTCTCCCCCGACACCATGGAGATACAACAGCGGTTCTCCTGAGCCGGCCAGGAGCAGCTGGATCTTCAGACCATGGAGTGTGAGGAAGGTTTCTTGGCACGCCATGCTCGACTCCCGCCCGACTTATGTGTACATGCCCCCGTTGGGACTGATGACCTGTCCGGTGAAAAAGCTCGCCTCCTCAGAGACCAGATAGGCACAGGCAGCAGCGATATCGTCGGGAATCCCGACGCGGCGAACCGGCGTGCGGCCAACGATGGTCTCGATAAACTGCTGGACTTGCTCTTCGGGAAGGTCGGACTTGCGCAAAATCGGCGTGTCGATCAGGCCGGGCGCGATCGCATTCACGGTAATTCCCATCGGGCCGACCTCCTGCGCCAAGGCTTTGGTAAAGCCAATGATACCCGCTTTTGCAGCAGAATAGTGGACTAACCCTGCTCCCCCACCTAGTCCAGCTACCGAGGAGATATTCACAATACGCCCCCACTTGGCATCGACCATATCTTGGATCACCGCTTTCGTGCAGTTAAACGTCCCTTTGAGATGAATAGCGATCATCCGATCCCACTGCGCCTCACTCATCTGGGCGAGAGGAACAAACTCACCGATGCCCGCGTCATTGACCAAAATATGGATGGGCCCGAGCTCGCGACGGACCCGCTGCACCGCTGCTTCGACCTGGGTACGGTTGGCCACATCTACTTGATATACTTCCCCCTTCCGCCCGAGGGTCGTGATTTCCGCCGCTACTGCCTCGGCTCCGGTGCGATCCAGATCGAAGATCGCAACGTTGGCACCATCGCGTGCCAAACGGAGGCTAATCGCACGACCAATACCCGACGCACCGCCAGTGACCACCGCAGTTCTCGTTGCTGCACCCATCTCTCACCCTCCCTATGCTGCTTGTTCGCGGGCCAGTTTTGCACCCTTCTGTAGCATATCTGCCTGCCTCTGCCTACGCGATATTTCCTGTCGGCAGCATGACCTTGAGCGCTCTCGGCACGACGCTCAGCACTGCAGGAAGCATCCCTATCCGTTCCCCATCGGCATACAGCTCACCCTGGCCCTGGGTGCTGACGGTCAGCTCTCGACAGCGCAGAGTTTCGATACCCGTGTGATAGATATGTCTCCCCCAGAAGACCCGCGGAAAGGTCCACAACAGCTCTACCCTCCCCATGCCGCCGACGATACAGGCATCGAGGAGGCCATCATCTGGTCGCGCGCTCGGCACCAAGGCCATACCCCGTGCACAGCTCCACGTATTGGCTACCGCAATCATCCAGCTGTAGCACTGGCGCTCACACCCATCATAGAACAGGGTAAAACGGGTCGGCCGCTCTCGCAAAATCGTAGCGACGGTCATGACCGTATAGAGAGCATTGATCCGCCAGCGTCGGAACCGATTGGCACGGCGATTGACCTCCGCAGCAAAGCCCATGACTGCAACAGAGAAGAAATAGCGCGCGTTCACTGTTCCGACGTCGAGCCGACAGACCCTGCCTTGCGCGATCACCGCGCACGCCCGCGCCCAGTCTAAGGGGATGCCGATACCACGGGCGAAGTCGTTCCCCACCCCGGCCGGGATCACCGCCAACACGGTCTCGCTACCAACCAGCTCACTCGCCACCTGGTTGACCAAGCCGTCGCCACCAACTGCTACGACCAACGCATAGCGATCTCGCACGGCCGCACGCGCAAGCTCCGTCGGTCCTGCTGGAGAGGAACTGTAGGCGATCTCGTGGGCCAAGCCGTAGCCGGTGAGAACACGGCTCACCTGCTCGGCAATAGCGGCTCCTTTTCCTTTCCCCGCAACCGGATTCACGATCAGACGAATGTTCGGCATAGGCAGACCGCAGGACGTGTGTGGCGAGCAGTCGAGCAGCGATTTAGCGCAGTCCCCCACGCTCGAAGTGTGCCTGCAAAAAATTCTGACTCCCGGCAGAGGCCATACTGGCTCCCGCGGACAGCTCTAAACAGAGGGCAGTAGCGGCAATAATTTGGACAAAGCGGTACACCTTTCCCGCCCCCAAACAGTCCATGAGCTGGAGGTATGCCTGGGCATGGGGAAGACTCGTGCCCCCACCGACTGTGCCGACTTCTAACCCGGAGAAACGAATGGAGAGGTGTAAATCGTCCCCAAGACGGCTGACAGTCGCCTGCGCCATGCTGCTCGTCCCTACCATACCCAAATCCTGTCCGGTCGCCGCAAAGATCGCCGCAATGACAGAGGCCGGAGTAAAAGCAAACGACTGCATGCCACTGGCGTGCGCGCCATGTAATCCCGCATGCTCCAAAGCCGCTATATCTTCGCTGCTCACCCGCAGGACGCGGCGGAGGACTGCCCCGGGGACAGTCGCTTCCGCCAAGACAGTCTTGCCATGTCCAGGAAATTGAAAAAAGGCATGGCTGGGCTTTTTATCGCCACCCATGTTGGTCTCCAAGAACACGCGCAACGGCGTGATTCCCGTATCGCGCGGAAACCGTGCGAGGACAAAGCCCTGATTCAGGGCGTACGCGTTCCGGGTGATCATGTTTGGACCGCACGCATCCCCCGTCGTGAAGCGATAGAGGAGATGGCACATCGGCCCCAGCACATGAGAGTCAACTTCGCGCAAGATCGCGTGGGTACTAATCAGCGGAGGTCCGTCGTCACCTGCATCAGTGGACGCGAGGCTTGTCCCCCGACGGAACGGATTTGTGGGATCGGCCAGCCACGCCGCCATCGCCGCCTGCTGGGTCGCGACCCAGCGAGCGAGGGTGGCAGCCTCTTCAGTCGTCCGAAAGACAAAACACGAATCCCGCGTCATGCGGTCTGCCAGTACGTGCGTGCGTACCCCACCAGCCAAGGCGATCGCAGTAATCCCACGCTGCACCGACGCAGACAGGCCTCCTTCCGTGTGTGCGAGGGGGACAAACACCTGATCGTCCCTCCTGTCCTCTTCGCACACCGCCCCATTGGCGTCGAGCGTATAGGTCCCGAGATTCAGCACTAACGGACCAACGATCGCCACCGGAAGCACCATGTGACCGGTCAAGCACTCGACGAAACGTGCCAGGACGTCGGCCGGCAGCGGCCAGTCCAACACATGGTGGTGAGAGCGGTTCCAGTGAGGCAACGCACGCAGGTGGTCTTGCCGGTGGCGGATGGACTCCGTCCGGTTCGCTCGTGGCCAACGAGGGAGATCAGGAAAAGCACGATGGGTCCGTTTCACGCTGGCTCATCTTCCAACGGCTCGGCGAGACGAAGTCGCCGCACCTTCTTCTCGATGTCGTCACAGACGGCTGCAAACAGCCGGCTTCCGTCGATGCCGACCACCCGCGCATCTTCCCTCAAGGCAGCGTAAATCGTGTGCATCAACCACAAGAGGTCATCGCGCATAACCAGGAACTTGGAGCCAAGCTGCGGCTGTCGCGCAAGGGCGTCTTTCAGGTAGAGCTCAGCAAAGGCGAGATGGCGCGCTTCATCCAGCAAAATGCGACTGCCGATCTGCGCAAACAACGAGTCTGGGTGTGCCTTCACCAAAGTGCCGTAAAAATGCCGGGCCAGAATATCGCTGATGAGAATGCCCCACAGCCACTCGAGCCTGTCTCGCGACTTGAATAACCGGGCTTGGTAGCGGAAGATTTCCTTCAAGTCGCGCACTTCGAGCGGTCGCCTGTCAATTTTGTGATAGAAGCGCGTGAGGGTCTCAAAATGGCGGGCTTCATCCAGCAGAAAAGTCGCCAGGTACAACTGCGCCTCGGTATGATGGGCAGCGAAGAACTGGGGAATCACCGAGCTGGCCCCCACCATCGCCGTTTGCTCTCCCAAATAGACCGGGGTGAGGACGCGCGCGAAGGCTTGCCTCTCGTGATGGTCGAGATGGATTGGGTGCTCCCAGTCGATCAACGCCGCCGACCACTGTCCTTCCACCCCTTTACGGAAGAGTTCCATCACCTTGCTATCGCTAATACGGGGAAACACCCGGATCACGGTCCACCCCTCTCCCTGGTCCCAACCTACGCGAGCGGCAGTAATAGGGAAGCACTCATATAGCAACCCTGTGCCCGCTACTCAAGCAAAGGACGCACGGATTTTCCTCTTTTCCCCGTGGGATAGCCCGCCCCCCGTCCAGGGGCAACCCCCTAGGCGCCTGAAGCTGGGAAGGGAAAAGGGCTCAGAGCAGTTCTTTACACCGAGTACCGCCGTCTCGGCCCCTCAGAGCGAGGCCGGTCGTTGGCGGCGCTGGCAGAGTGCTCTTCACCCTGTTGATTTAACCACAACAACCCGCGAGAAAGATACTGCCACCCAGAGACAACCGTTGCGCTCCCCGTCACCATGAGGGTCGCATGCCACAAGAGCGGAAAGGTCCAAGAGGGATTGTGCAGCGAAACCAAAGTGAGCGTCACCGTCAGCAATTGGAAAAAGGTACAGGCCTTGCCGATCAGGGTCGGTTTAACGGTCATGGCCTGCCCTGTCATGACAAACAGCAGGGCAAAACCGACCACGATCAACACATCACGACTGATCACGACGATGGTGAGCCAGCGCGGAATGAATCCGGCAAAGGTGAGAAAGAGAAAAGAGCTGACCAGCAGCAACTTATCGGCGAGGGGGTCAATATACGCCCCTAACGTGGTGCGAGAATTGGTAAACCGAGCGAGGGCGCCGTCGAGCGAATCGGTGACTCCAGCCAGCACGAAGACGAGGAGAGCTTCCGTATAGCGCCCGTCGGTCAACAAAATGAGAAACAACGGAATCGCCCCGATACGGAGCATCGTAATCAGGTTCGGTCCGTTGAGAATTGCAGCACCCAAAGACACCCTCTCCGCACCCGGGTCTCACCCCTCGGTATCCAGGTCCGAGAGCAGTTTCCGCAACTGCCCGGCGACTTTCTTGCTGACCGAGGCGGTCACGCGGACCGCCGAGGCACTATACACTTCCTCTAATACTTTGCCGTTCCGATGTAACCACGCGACCAGCCAACTCTTTCTGAGAGGCAGGTCCACGTGTATCACCTCACGATGATCGGCTAAACACTGTTCAATCGTGTACAACAAACGCTCGATACCCCAGCCCGTGAGCGCGGAAATAGCCACCGCCCTTACTCCTTCCCCGTCTTCCCCACGGTCCTCTCCACGCTGCACCAGCATCCACGGCTGGGGCATACCATCCCACGCTTCTTCTGGAGGACAACGGTCGAGCTTATTGAACACCGCAATAAT
>JANWXO010000420.1 GCA_025057295.1 Candidatus Binatia bacterium
TCTTTCTGGTGAGCGACGCGTCGCGCTTCATCACCGGGGAGACGTTTGCCGTCGACGGCGGGCTGATCCAGCGCGTTTAGTCGTTTCCGGCATGTTGCCTTTCCTGGAGGTGGATAACCTCCACTAAGGGGTCGTCGATCCACGTGCTTTTACACTGAGGACATTTGCCTGGTTTGGTCATTTTCTCGGGAGAGAAGGGAAAGCCACACTTGCGACAGGTCGCCGGGTAAACCTTGAGCCGATAGGCCGATTTTCTCAACGTCTTGCTCAGATGCGCAAGATCGCTTGCGATGTCTTTGGGCGAGACCTCGAACTCCCGTGCCAGGTCGGCCACCGTCCTGGGCCTGTTGAGCAAGAGCGTCAGGAAATCTTTTCTGAACATACCCCTCCAGGTGCTGATACCTCCTCATCAAGAAGTTCGATGAGGCGGAGGTGGGCAGACGTGTCCGCGTGCAGCAGGTCTCGAGCTTCCGCTGCAGAAACGGCGGTTTCATCGAGGCTGCCGTCAGGAAGGCGGATCCAACACTCGTAACCGCCCGCCGCGGCATCGCCCAAAGGTCGAACGTTCTCTAACATCAACGGGATTGTCCTTTTGCGCCATCGTAGCGTGCGGTCACGCTTGCTGACAAGCATGCCTTCGCTGCATTGACTTCCTCCCGAGCGGCAGCTATTGACTGGGGGCACCGAGAGGCAGGCAACGCCGTAGTTCCCTGCAGCAGACGGACGAGGGACCTGTGATGACTCAGTCGATGTTATTGGATATCTTCAAGACCGCGCTGCTTACACGTCGCTTCGAGGCGCGCATTATCCAGATGGCCATGGCCGGCGAAATCCCCGGTACCCTTCATGCCGGAGCCGGGCAGGAAATTTGCCAGCTGGCAGCGATCGCCGCTTTGCAGAAAGACGATTACATTCTGTATGGCCACCGCGGGGTCGCGTATATGATCGCTCGGGGGGTGAGTCTGGCAGCGATCCTCGCCGACATCGCTGGCAAGGAAGGCGGTACGAACCGTGGCAAAGGCGGTGTGATGCACGTGGTCGATGTCCCACGCGGTATCCTGGGTGAAAGCGGAACCTTGGGAGGCGGGTTCGTGATTTCCGTCGGGGTCGGCATGGCCCTGAAGCGCAAAATGCCAGGGCGGGTAGTGGTCTACTTCTTCGGCGACGGCACCTCGAACCGCGGCACCTTCCACGAATCCCTGAACTGGGCGGCGCTGCAAAAGCTCCCCTGCATCTACTTCTGCGAGAACAATGGCTGGGCGGTCTCCGTTCCCACGCACGTCTCGACGGCGGTGCAGAATATCGCCGACCGTGCAGCCGGGTACGGGATCCCGGGAGTGGTGGTCGATGGAAACGACCCCACAGCCGTGTATGAGGCGATGCACGCAGCGGTAGAACGGGCACGGACCGGGCTGGGACCGACGCTCATCGAGGCCAAGGTCACCCGCCTGCTCGGCCATTATGTGGCCGACCAGCAGACCTACCGCCCCGACGCGCACACGGTGGCAGCCAAGGATCCCCTGCCGAAGTTACAGCAGGCGTTGTTCGCGGCCGGCACCCTGACCGACACGCTGCTGGCCCAGATCGAAGCCGACGTGGCGCGACAGGTCGAAGAAGCCGTGCAGACGGTCAAGGCTGCGCCGCTGCTGCCACCGGAAGTGGCGCTGCAGGATCTCTACGCCTGAAGTGCCGGCACCGAGAAAGCGGAGCGCACTATGCCAGTGATGACCTACAGCAAGGCAATCAATCAGGCCCTCGCGGAAGAGATGGAACGCGACGAAAACGTGATCCTGTACGGCCAAGATGTCGCCGTCTGGGGCGGCATCTTCCGCGTCACAGAAGGACTTCGGGATCGCTTCGGCGCCGATCGCGTATTCGACTCGCCGATCTCGGAAAACGTGATGGTGGGTGCAGGGGTGGGAGCAGCGATGATGGGGCTGCGACCGGTGGTCGAGCTGCAATTCGCCGATTTCATTTTTACTGCCGGGGACGAGGTGTTCCTCAAAGCAGGGATGTGGCGCTTCATGCACGGGGGCGCGTTC
>JANWXO010000421.1 GCA_025057295.1 Candidatus Binatia bacterium
TTCCACCACACTGGAGGATGGAAAGCGCACGATCTCCCCTAAGGTTGCCGAGGGGCAGCCGCTGCAGATAGACCCACAGGGGCGAGCGCTGGCTGCCGTAGTCTACCGTGAGGGAGACGGGAAGACCGCTGCCGCCGCCGTTGTGGCTGGTTCTCGTTCCGTGCTGTTTTTTGCGCAGCAGGAAAAGACCGCGACGCTTTTCGGACCAGGTGGGGTAGCAGAGTACCGTGCCGAGCTTTCGCCTGTCCCCGACACAGATATCTCTGCCCTTGCCCTCGATAAGTACCAGACAAACTTGCTGGTAGGAACGGCAAGCGGCGAGATCCTGCATTGGGATGTTTCAGATCCTGAGGCTCCCGTGTTCCGGCACCGTTTCCTTGCTGGCCAGCAGCCGGGCATCGGGGTGAGTGCACTGGGCTGGGTGTTAGGGGACCGCTCGCTCATTGTCGGGGATACTGCCGGCAATGTCAGTGTGTGGTTTCAGGTCCGCGACCCGCAGGATCCCACTCTCTTCCCCTATCGCCGCATCCATGTGCTGCGGGCACACGACGCCCCGGTGACGGCGGTGGCACCATCGCCGCGAGACAAGGGCTTTATCAGTGCAGATCGGAACGGCACGATTTTTCTGCATCACGCCACTTCCACCCAGACGTTGCTGGCGTTACCCGCTGGCACGGGGCCGATCTCTCTCTTGACGATGGCTCCAAAAGCCGACGGAATCTACGCCGTTGCCGCAGACACCCAGCTGCTGAAATGGTTTCTCCACAACCCACATCCAGAGATCACCC
Organism: Candidatus Binatia bacterium; assembly: GCA_025057295.1. Lineage (GTDB taxonomy): Bacteria > Desulfobacterota > Binatia > Bin18 > Bin18 > JANWXO01. The sequence goes on from JANWXO010000421.1 coordinate 789, forward strand.
TGCGGGCGTTATTCGGGAAGGTGTGGTACGAAGGCTACGATCATCCCGATTACACCTGGCAGTCCAGCAGCGGCAGCGACGAGTTTGAGCCGAAGTTCAGCCTGACCCCTCTCGCCTACGGCACCCTCAAAGGTACGTTTTATGCCCTTCTCTTGGCAGTGCCGCTCAGTGTCTGTGGGGCGATTTATACCTCGCAGTTTTTGCACCCTCGCTTCCGCAACCTCATCAAACCTACGGTCGAGGTTATGGCTGCCCTCCCGAGCGTGGTCCTCGGCTTCTTTGCTGGACTCTGGCTGGCACCGCGGGTAGAACAAGTTGTGCCAGGCGTGTTCCTGATGTTTTTCGCTCTGCCCGCGGTGACGTTCGCTGCGTCGCTCCTGTGGCGTTTGGTGCCTCCTTCCTTCCGCAGTCGCCTCAAGCCAGGGGCCGAATTGTTTTTTCTTGCCCCGCTGCTCGTGCTCACTGCTTACGTCTGTATCCGTCTCAATGACCCTATTGAGGCGGCGTTTTTTGCTGGGAATTTCCCCCAGTGGCTGTTCGATACCACGGGAGTACGCTACGACCCCCGGAACTCTCTGGTCGTTGGTTTTGCCATGGGATTTGCGGTTGTTCCGATCATTTACACCATTTGTGAGGATGCGTTCTCCAACGTCCCGCAGCACCTTCTCTCCGGTTCCTTCGCGTTAGGCGCAACGCGGTGGCAAACCGCTCTCCGCGTGGTCTTGCCCACTGCCAGTCCAGGGGTGTTTTCTGCTGTTATGATCGGTTTCGGTCGGGCGGTGGGAGAAACCATGATCGTGCTCATGGCCACAGGCAATACGCCGGTGATGGATTTTAGTCCGTTTAGCGGTTTTCGCGCGCTGTCGGCCAATATTGCCGTAGAAATTCCGGAAGCACCGCACGGCGGCACGCTCTACCGTGTCCTGTTCCTGGCTGCCCTGCTCCTCTTTATTCTGACTTTCCTGGTCAATACGGCTGCCGAGGTTGTCCGCCAGCGGTTGCGCGAACGCTACAGTCGTATCTGAGGTGGCCGGCATGTTCAGAGGCTTCTGGAAGAGTGGTGATCCGTTTATCTGGATGACGGGAGGGGCATTGGCCTTCAGCCTGATTATGATCATCGGGTTGATTGTCATCGTCGGTGCCAATGCCTTCGGCTTCTTCTGGCCCGACCGTCTGGTGCTGATCACGCTGCAAGATGGAAGCACCCTGCTCGGCCGGGTCCGGGCGCACGAGGAGATTCCCGGGACA
>JANWXO010000422.1 GCA_025057295.1 Candidatus Binatia bacterium
GTGGAGGATGCGCGACACGGAAAGGTGAAGCAAGTCGGCTTCGCTCCCAAGTTTTCTGCCACCCCCCAATCCGTGCGCCGGCTTGCTCCGGCGTTGGGAGAACACACCGAAGAAATCTTAGGGGAGATTGGAATCACGCCGACAGAGATTGCCCGGCTGCGGGAGAAAGGGGCGATCCGCTGACGTCGGGGACACTGGAGAGGCGGGCAAAAGAGGCGCAGATCGGGCCAGAAGAAGCTCTTGCTCTTGTCAGGGCTGCGTGCCATCGTAAACGAGAGGATTGTGAGTTTCGTCTATGCCAGGGCGACCTCGGTTTCCGGTCATAGTCGCGCAGCAGAAAGCGCGGGTGAAAAGAGGCCTGCGTGCATGGGGTGTAAAAGCCACCGCTGTCCTTTTGCTTTTCGTCTTTGCAACGATCCTGCTGCGTGGCAATTGGCTCGTTGCGCTGTTTGTGACCGGGGGGGGGATTTGGGCGTGGGTCTTGTACACTGCACGGCGTAACTGGCAGATCCGTGCCGCAGTTCTGCGAGACGTCGATGCAATGGCCGAGGAGCAGTTTCGCGCCTATGCGGCTGAGCTCTTGAAGGCACAAGGGTACGCGGTGCACAGGGCGAATCGCTCTCCAGAGTGGTACGGCGACCTTCTCCTGACCCGTGGCAAGATTCACCTCTTCTGTCGTCTTTACCACCAGCCCGGGAAAGTGGAAAAAAGCGTTATCGTTGGCGCGCTTGCGGGGATGCATGCCCACGGCTGTTCCCGTGCCATGGTGCTCGCCAGTCGCCCCGTTACTCCTGCGGCGCGTCTGTACGCACGGCAGTACGACTGTGTCCTGATCGATCGTGACGGGCTGGCGCACTTAGTGATGCAACACCGTCAGGGCCACCGCGTGCTGGCTTTCCCGCGCGAAGAGACGGCGAGCATCCGACGGAGGAAGTAACAATGGCGATTCTGAAAGTCTGTCGGCTCGGCCACCCTGTCCTCCGTCGCATCGCCGAACCCGTCCCTCTCGACACCATTCCCACGCCAGCGTTTCAACAGTTTATCGATGACATGATTGAAACGATGCACGAGTACGACGGGGTCGGGCTGGCCGCTCCCCAAGTGCATGTGGCGCAGCAGGTGGCGGTGCTGGAAGTTGCCAAACATCCTCGCTATCCCGAGGCTCCTGCGGTTCCTCTTACTGTGCTCATTAATCCACGAGTGACCATCCTCTCTGAGGACACGGTGGACGGCTGGGAAGGGTGTCTCAGTATCCCTGACCTGCGGGGGGTAGTCCCGCGCTACCGTGAATTGCGGGTTGAAGCGCTCGACCGTCATGGCAACCCCCTCTCTTTTGTCGCGACAGATTTTCACGCGCGGGTGATCCAACACGAGTACGATCATTTGCAGGGGAAGGTGTATATGGATCGCATGCCGTCTCTCGCTACCCTGACCCATCTGCTAGAGTGGCAACGATACTGGGTGAAGCACGAGTAGTTCCCGGTGAGGCCCCTGACATTCGTTACCAGTAGCCCACAGAAGCTGGCAGAAGTCGAGCGCCTCCTTGGCCGTTCGCTCCAGCAGGTCGCCCTGCCCTTAGACGAGATTCAAGCGATCGCCCTGGAGCCGGTGATTGCCCACAAAGCTCGGCAAGCCTATGGGATCCTAGGCAGTCCTGTCCTGGTAGAGGATACGGGTCTCTCCTTCGCCGCGTGGAACGGGTTGCCGGGCGCGTTAATCAAGTGGTTCCTCAGCGCTTTAGGGACGGAAGGGATTTGCAAACTGCTGCGGGACGAGACCAACCGTGTAGCAACGGCGACAACCCTCTTCGCCTATTACGATGGGACTACATACCAGGTTTTTTCCGGGGTCGTCTCTGGCCTCGTGCCGCAGTTCCCACGTGGGGCTGCTGGCTTCGGCTGGGATGCGATCTTTCAACCGCTCGGCAGCGTGCGCACCTTCGCCGAAATGACTCCAGAAGAAAAAGATCGCTTTTCCATGCGCCGTCTTGCCCTCGAGCAACTCCGCGCCGTACTGGCGTGAACCCTACCC
>JANWXO010000423.1 GCA_025057295.1 Candidatus Binatia bacterium
CATTGGATCGACATCGACGAGGAGCGCTTGGCGGCCTACGATGTGTTGCTCCAGTATCACCCCCGTATGGAGCCCCTGCTCGCGCCGCTCGACCTCCAGCCTGGTCTCTCCGTCCTCGATGTCGGTTCTGGGCCTGGCTATGTGGCGCTGGAATTGGGACGGCGAGTGGGGGCGAGCGGTCTGGTGATTGGTGTCGATATCAATACCACTTTCGTCGCTCAGGCGGCCGAGCGCGCGAAGGCGCAGGGGCTCCTTCAGGTCCGCTTCCAGCACGCCGCTTTTCCTCCTCTTCCTTTCGCCGATTGCTGCTTTGACCGCACCTTCTGCAAAAATGTGCTCGAGTACGTGGACTCGGCCGAAGAGACAGTCAGGGAGATCGCGCGCGTCACGAAGCCGGGTGGCAAGGTGGTGCTGATCGACAGTGACTGGGATATGCTGGCACTGGATGTGACAGATGAAGCCCTCCACGAGCGCATTCTGCACGCTGTCAAAGCGACCGCGACGCACGAGCCGCGCATCGGTCGCAAGCTCTACTGCCTCTGCAAAGCGGCCGGGTTGCGCGAAGTGACGGTACGGATTTTTGCCAGCCCTGACCTTGATGGGTGGGCGCTCCCAATGTTGGCAAACAGCCTCTATCAGTACGCCACGGTCTCCGGTGCCGTGAGCCAAGGTGAGGCTGACGCATGGCTCGACGACATCAAGCGGCGGATACAACAGGGAAGGTATTTTTTCTGCCTGCCTCAGTTCGTGGTCTCAGGGACAAAGTAGGGACATGTCAGCGCCTTTCCCATGCGCTCCGCTCTCCGTGTCCTGAGTAGGAGGAGGTGCCTATGGCAACGACATTGATCAATCCGTCTGATTTGGCCACCCCACGCGGTTTTAGTCATGGTGCGAGCGGAACCGGGCGCCTGCTGTTCGTCGCCGGTCAGACCGGTACCGACTCGGCGGGGAACCTGGTCAGCGACGATTTGGTTGCCCAGTTTGACCAGGCGCTCGCCAACGTGGTGCGGGTCGTGCAGGCGGCGGGGGGCAAGCCAGAAGATATCGTCAAGATCAACCTCTTGGTGTTGGACGCACGGGAATACCGCGAGCGCGGCCGCGACATCGGGACAGCCTATCGCAAGCATCTCGGCCGCCACTTCCCTGCCATGACTCTTGCCGAAGTCAAAGGGTTGTTTGACGACCGGGCCAAAGTGGAAATCGAAGCAGTGGCGATGGTGCCATAAACACCCAGCGGGCACACGGGCGACCTGCACTGGGGTCGCCGTTTTGCGCTACCCGTCTCAGGGCGCAGTCCCACGTGCCTCTGCTCGGAAGGCGTTACCGCCTGTCCCACGGCATCTGCTGCTCGAAGGCGTACGCCACGCGTAGCAGCGTCGCCTCGTCGAAATGTCGTCCGGTCAGCATCAACCCCACCGGCAGACCGTTCGACTTGCCACACGGTACGCTGAGCGACGGGTGACCCGTCATATCGAACGGCGCGGTGTTCCCCAGCATGTTCCAGCCGTGAGAGATCAGCCCTTTCAAGTCGAGGTGGGGGTCGTAGCGATGGGCTTTCATCGGTGTCGTCGGCATGACCAGGACGTCTACTTGCTGCAAAACGTGGTCATAGGCTGCACGCAGCGCGCGACGCTGGTTCTGCGCCTTGGCGTAGAGGCGGCCGTGATAGGCGCGGTTGAGATAGGTTCCGATCATGACTACCAACTTCACCTGCGGCGGCAGATCCTGCGCCTGCGCTGCGAGAGATTTCCCGAGCGCAGTGGCGAAGCTGACGTTGTACCACCCCTGCCAATGGTAGCCCACCCCGTTGCCGTGCATCAGTGCGGCCATGCCTTCAGTGACGAGCGCCCAAATGATGCCGCCAGCTTCCAAGTGGGCGGGGATCGACACCTCCTGCACCTGTGCGCCCAGTTCTTGCAGGGCTTTGACCGCCTCCCGCACCTTGGCATCGACATCCGGCTCGGAGACGGGCGTGCCGAACCCTTCGCGGACGACACCCAGCCGTACCCCGCGGAGATCGGTGGT
>JANWXO010000424.1 GCA_025057295.1 Candidatus Binatia bacterium
AGGTTGCCTGTTACCTGAAAAGGCACAGAGGATCAATGACCGATCCCTAGGATGCAGCCTTCCGCCGTCGATATTTCTCCACCATATAGGCGCCAGCAGCGACAGAGCCACCATCGACCACCAACACCGTACCGTTGATAAAACCGGACTCTGGCGAAGCGAGAAAGAGGGCTGCATGCGCAATCTCCTCGACCCTCCCAAGCCGCGCGATCGGCAGATGCTGAGCCCGCTCGCGCAACGCCTCCTCCGGCCAGGTGCGCAGCAGTTCCGTATCGATAGGACCTGGGGCGATCGCGTTGACGGTAATACCGTAATCTGCCAGGTCGAGGGCTGCAGCGCGGGTCAAACCAATGATCCCCGCTTTTGCTACCCCATAGGGGGCGAGATCGATCGGGCCCATCAGCCCAGCCACGGAGGCAATGTTGATAATGCGACCGTAATGGCGCTGCGCCATCTCGCGGGCAGCAGCCTGGGCGCAATAGAACGACCCGAAAAGATGGACGTGGAGATGGCGCTCCCAATTCTCTTTGGTGATCTGCAAAAACGGCTGCGCCTTGCCGATCCCTGCGTTGTTTACCAGGATATCCAGCCTCCCGAGCGCGGCCACGGCCTCGCGTACGGTTGCCTGCACCTGGTCGTAATCGCTCACGTCGGTGGTTCTGGCAAAGGCCCGTCGCCCTAGGGCGGTGACCTCTATGGCGGTCGTCTGTGCCCACTCGCCGTTGAGATCAACCACTGCAACATCAGCCCCCTCTCTGGCGAAACGCAGCGCAATCGCTTTGCCGATACCGCGACCAGCTCCCGTAATCAGTGCCACTTGACCGTGGAGTTGCATCCCCGTCCTCCTGTCCTGACCTTGGTGGGCGCTACCTCACCATTCTCGACCGATCGCTTCTCTCTCAAGGATGGGGAGAGCGGTCTTCCACCAAAACCCCTTGTTCTTGAAGGGCACGGATTTTTTCCAGCGAATAGCCACACAGGTCACGCAACACCTCTTCATTGTGCTGTCCCAGGCGCGCTGCCGGTCCGGGAATGCGTGGCGGGGTGCGGGAGAACTTATGAGGAGACTTGAGCAAGAGGAGCTCGCCGTAGTCAGGGTGCGGAGTCTTTTCGACCATGCGCGCACTCAGGTGCGGATCACGCGCGAACTGCCCCACCGACAACACCGGTGCGGCCGGGAGCCGTAGTTCGTCGGCAAGGATACGAACCGCCTCTTCGTCGCTCGGCAGCGACTGCAGCCATTCCTCGATGATGACGCGCAAAGCATCGGCATTCTGGATACGCCAACGGTTGGTTGTAAACTCCGGCGAGGCCAGGAGCTCCTCACGCCCCATCCGTTTCACCAACGCTTGCCAGTGTGCGTCGGTAATCAGACCGATGGCGATGTAGCCGCTTTTCCCTTTGAACGTCCCGTAAGGGAACGCGCCGGTCCGTTGCGTGCCGCCCCGCTGGGGATCGACCTCGCCACGAGTAACGCTATAGGCAGCCAGCGCCCAATCGTGCGCATTATATGCACAGTCGACCAATGCCAAGTCGATATACTGGCCCTCGCCGGTGCGCTCGCGGTAAAAGAGCGCAGCACAGATGGCCCCAAAGGCGTTCAAGGCTCCCATGTGATCACCAATCGCCGAGGCCGGATAGGCTGGATAGCCGTCCGGATCCCCCATCATGTGCAACAGTCCACCAGCCGCCAGGGCAACCAGGTCGTTGCCGATACGGTGGGCGTACGGACCAGTCTGCCCATAGGTCGACACCGAACACATGATGAGGCGCGGGTTGAGCTGGGACAGCACCTCATAGGTCAGCCCGTAATGGGCCATGACCCCAGGAGTGAAGTTCTCGAACACCACATCCACGACTCTCACCAGGTCTTTGATCACCGCTTGGCCTGCAGGCGTTTTGATGTCCACGCACAGGCTCTTCTTGCCGCGGTTGTGCATGATGAAATAACTCGGGATGGCTCCATCCTTACCGTCCCTCGGCACGATCCGGATGTTGCGACTGTGCTCT
>JANWXO010000425.1 GCA_025057295.1 Candidatus Binatia bacterium
CTCATCCAGACCTTGGAGGCCAAGGGGTTGGCGTATGCGGTAGACGGGGATGTATATTTCGCGGTGGATCGTTTTCCCTCCTACGGCAAACTCTCGCATCGCCGTCTCGAAGAGATGCTGGCTGGCGCCCGCGTCGACGTCGATGAGCGCAAGCGCCATCCCATGGATTTTGCCCTCTGGAAGGCCAGTAAACCAGGAGAACCTTGGTGGGACAGTCCATGGGGCAGAGGAAGACCGGGATGGCACATTGAATGCTCAGCCATGTCGAGCAAGTACCTGGGACAACCGTTCGATATTCATGGCGGTGGGGCTGACCTGATCTTCCCCCATCATGAAAACGAGATCGCCCAGTCCGAAGGGGCAAGAGGGTGTGCTCTGGCGCGCTACTGGGTGCACAACGGTATGGTCACCGTTGCCCAAGAGAAGATGTCGAAATCTTTGGGCAACTTTCTCACCATTCACGATGCCTTACAGACTATGTCTGCTGAGGGGTTGCGCTTGGTCTTGCTCTCGACCCACTACCGTATGCCGCTCGACTTTTCTCAGCAGAAGATGGAGGAGGCAGAGAAAGGACTGCTGCGCATGTACGAAACTTTGGCCCGGCTCGAAGCGGCGCTCCCCTCTTCTCCTCCTGCCCAGGACAGTCCCCTGACCACGCAAGCGGGGAGTGAGCTCCTGACCCGGTTCCGTGAAGCGATGGATGACGACTTTAACACGGCACGAGCGTTAGGGGTTGTATTTGAGGGCATCCGGGACCTGAACCGTGCGTTAGACGCAGGCCAAACTGCCACCCTGGCGCGGATACGAGCAGAGCTGGTCCAGATCGGTGCCGTGCTGGGTATTTTGACTGAGATACCTACCCAGTTTCTCGCTGAACGGAAGCAGCGCGGACTCCTGCAGACCGGCTTGACCACCGATGAGATCGAGCGGCTGATCGCTGAGCGTGCCGCAGCGCGTCGGGCACGGGATTTTCAACGAGCGGATGCCATCCGTGCGCAACTTGCGGAACATGGTGTGGTCCTCCAGGACACTCCGACCGGAACCACGTGGAAGATCGAACCCGGACGAAGAGGGTGACCGCTCCACCATCTGGACCCTGGCGAGAGAGCAGGGTAGGCGTACTCTCCTGTGTCGTTGGCTTTATCTCTTTCCTATTAAGTGGAGGAACTCTTCTTCGTTCAGGGTGCGGATGCCGAGCCGACGGGCTTTGTCGAGTTTGGCGCCAGGGTCTGCGCCGACCACCACGTAATCGGTTTGCTTGGAGACACTCGACGATACTTTGCCGCCCAGCGCCTCGATGTGTTTCTGGGCCTCGGCACGCGGCATAGACGCGAGGGTGCCGGTGAGTACGAAAGTTTGGCCGCTCAGTTTTCCCTGCCGTTTAGCGTGGACAGGCGGGACCCGCACCCCTGCGTGCAAGAGTTTGTCGATCACCTGACGGTTTTGTTTCTGCGCGAAGAAATGGGCGATACTCTGCGCCACCTCGGGTCCGATATCGCGTACTTGCTGCAGTTCTTCTTCGGTCGCGTTCATGATGTGGGTCAGATCACCAAAATGCTCGGCTAGTTGTTTGGCCGTGGCTTCGCCAACGTGACGGATGCCGAGGGCGACCAGAAAGCGGGGCAGAGTAGTGTGTTTGCTCTTCTCGAGGGCGTCGAGGAGATTCTGCGCCGACTTCTCCGCCATCCGCTCTAGGGCCAGCAGGTCCTGCTTCCGCAGCAGATACAAATCTCCTGGATCCCGCACCAACCCCTTGTCGACCAGTTGATCGATCAGTTTCTCCCCTAACCCTTCGATGTCCATGGCGCTGCGGGCGGCAAAGAATTTGAGACTTTCCTTTAATTTTGCTGGGCAAGCTAGCCCAGTGCAACGATACGCGGCTTCTCCTTTTTCCCGTTCTACCTCAGCCCCGCAGACAGGACAGTGGGTAGGCATGACGAAGGGTTTTTCCTGGCCAGTACGCCGCTCGGGGATGGCCTTGACCACATAGGGGATGACA
>JANWXO010000426.1 GCA_025057295.1 Candidatus Binatia bacterium
CGCGAGCAGCGGGGCAGCGGGCGAGAAAGCTGGGCCAAAGATGGTATCGACAATCTCCGGTGCCGCCCCGGCGGTCATCCCTGCAAACGGTAGCAACGCCACGACCAACCGCATGGCATCGCGGCTTATTTCCCGCGCGGAGTGGTGATCGGCTGTGCGCAGAACCCGCGTGAGCGTCGCGAGGAGCAGGGGGGAGAAAGACAGGGCAAAGATGCTGGGGAGGACGGTCAAGTTTTGCGCTGCACCGTACAAGCCGGCCTGGGCTGCCGTGCCACCCAGGACTTTCAATGCCACCAAGTCTAACCTGTTGTAACAGGCAAGGCTCAGGGCGGAGAGCCCCACCAACCCACTATACTTCCACAGTTGCCGTACGGGGAAAGGGGCGGGGGAGAAGAGCGGCGGACGAATATAGACACGCCCAATGAGCAACTCGACCAACGACGCACCGATGCTGCCACAGATCGCGCCGTGCACGGAAAAGCCGAGCTCGACGAACAACACGATCAACACCAGCCGTGCCAGCCAACGGCTTGCCCCGACCAGCGCCCGCTGGCGGAACTCACCGACTCCGACAAGAATGTTGCGGTGTGCATGGGCGAGGCCAAAGAGAGGGAGGTCGAGAGCAAACAGCCAGAGGTACGAGGTCAGGGCCGGCTCGCGAAACAGTTTTGCCAGAGGGGCGGCACAGACCCACAGCAGCAGCGTGATCCCACACCCCACCGCGAGGTGCCAGCGGACGAGCATCGCCCCAACAGGGCGCCAATCCTCCGCCTCGGCCACAAGCTTGTACGTTGCCCGGGAGAACAGGCCTGCGACACCGTTTTCGGCCCAGACGATCAGCGCGGCAGCGAGAGTCAACAGCCCGTAGCCTTCCGGACCGAGGCGGCGGGTGAGGAACACCGCCGTAATGAGCCCGGTCAGCGGAAACAGCGCTTCGGCCAAGAAGACACGGAGAGTACCGTCCAGCAGGCGGCGGCCGATGGGTGCAGAGGTGGTCCTCGGAGGAAGGTGAGAAAAGTGAAAACCACTATTCAATGGCAACTCCCCGCTCTTGCCCGCGCAACCAGGACCAGAACGGCCGGGGCATCAATGGCGAAACCAGTGAGGGTCTCTTCGTCATACCGGTCCCGGTCCACCGGCTCAGCCCCGGTAGATCTCGAATAGAGACGATCGTTGGCACGGTCTCTCTCTGCCCCTATACCGCCACGACCTTTTCATCCTCGGTTCTCGTGGTGACTCGCGTCAGCTTGGAGAGAAACTCGCTCGCCTCTGAGATCTCTAGCAAAACAAGCCTGTCATCCGTACTCTCAGACCGATTCCTCCTGCCCGGATAAACAGGCACAACCCTCATCTCCCCCGACCCGTTCTGCCCGCACGTCCCTGACAGAGTCCGTGGTACACCTCGATAAACCGTTCGATAGACGTGTCTTCGTTAAAGTGCGCGAGCGCCCTCCGACGCCCTGCACGGCCAAGCTGCTCCGCCAACTCGCGGTCACGCAAGAGGCGCAGCAGCGCCTCGGCCAGCGCGTCGACATCGCCCGGGGGGACCAGCAGGCCGGTCTGACCGTCTTGCACGACCTCAGCCAGGCCGCCGATGTTGCTGGCGACCACCGTCGTGCCGCGCATCAGCGCTTCCGCAGCGACGAGGCCGAACGGCTCTGCCCAGCGCGAGGGCACGGCCTGCACCCAAGCCGTCGCACAGACACGTTCGGCCTCGTCGCGTGGCATGTAGCCGAGCAGTGCAACGCGGGAAGATAACCCCAACGTGGTAATCAGTTTTTCCAGAGATTGCCGCTCCGGCCCCTCGCCCACTATCAGCAGTCGCGCCTCCGAGAGGTGCGTGACCACCTCGGCAAAAGCACGCACCAGGACGTCCACGCCCTTTTCCCATACCAGGCGACCGGTGCAGACGACCGTCGGCGGGAACGACAGAGGGGGACGGAGCGGCCGCACGGGCA
>JANWXO010000427.1 GCA_025057295.1 Candidatus Binatia bacterium
CCTGGATGACTGTGTTCGAGAACATCCGGCTGGCGGTCCGGGCAGCCTATCCGGACTGGGACCGGGACCGTATTGCGGCACATGTGCACAAGTACATCGAGCTGGTTGGGCTCAAGGGGGCAGAGAAGAAACGCCCGACGGCGCTGTCAGGTGGGATGAAACAGCGGGTCGGCCTCGCCAGAGCGTTTGCCATCGAGCCCAAGGTCCTGCTGTTGGACGAGCCGTTCGCGCAGATCGACGCGCTGACCCGCGGTGTGATCCAGGAAGAGTTGATCCAGATGTGGACGACATCGCGCAATACCGTGTTCATGGTCACGCACGACGTGGACGAGGCCATCCTGCTGTCCGACCGGATCATGCTGATGACCAACGGACCAGGCGCGCGCATCGCCGAGAACGTGATCGTGACGATCCCGCGGCCCCGTTCCCGCGAGACGATTATCGAGCATCCGCACTATTACAAGATCCGCAACCATATCATCCACTTTCTCGTGCAGCATGCAAAGCACGAGGCAGGGACTGAAGAAGGACTGCGCACGCGGACCGGAGGTGACGGTCCGGTTGTCGTGAGGTTCGAGGAAACCGTGCCCGCGCTGCGATGAAGCGACGCGGCGGACATCAACCAACAAGGAGGGAACCAATGGAAGTCATGCAGGCGCGAGAGATCATTAAGGCCAAGCGGTTGGAAAAGAAAATGACCATCGCCGAGATCGCCCAGGTCGTGGGCAAGAGTCCCATGTTCGTGGCGGCCGCTCTCCAGGGGAATCACCGGTTGACCCCCGAGGAAGCCAGGAAGGTGGGGAATTTGCTGGATCTCGACAAAGACACGATCGAGTCGCTGTCTAAATTTCCAGTGCGGACTGACTTTCCCAATACGACCGACCCCTTCAAGTATCGGTTACTGGAAGTCATCGGTGTGTACGGGGACGCTCTCAGGGAGATGGCCAATGAGATGTTCGGGGATGGAATCATGAGCGCGATTGATTTCACGATCGACATGGAGAAGGTAATCGGTAGCCAGGGCGAAGCCCGCTGCAAGATTACCCTGAATGGGAAATGGCTCGAATACAAGACGTTCTGACGGGGAACAGTCGCTGGTGCGTCGTCTCTTTCGCTCGGAGGCACAATGGACCCAGTGATTTCCCGGATTGACCCGGCCGACACTGCCTGGGTGCTGGTTGCCTCGGCGCTGGTCCTGGCGATGATCGTGCCGGGGCTGGCCCTTTTCTACGGAGGGCTCGTCCGCAGCAAGAACGTGCTCGGTACCATCATGCACAGTGTTGTCATTCTGTGCGTGGTGAGCCTGCTCTGGATCCTCTTTGGCTACAGTCTGGCATTCGGACCCGACAAGTGGGGTGTGATCGGCGGGTGGGAGTGGTTCGGCCTCCAGGGAGTGGGGCTCGAGCCGCATCCGGCCTACGGGCCGACGATCCCTCACCAGGCCTTCATGGTGTTTCAGCTCATGTTCGCTGCGATTACGCCAGCCCTGATCACCGGTGCCTTCGCCGAGCGGATGAAGTTCGGTGCAATGCTCGTATTCGCCGCCCTGTGGTCGGTGGCTGTGTATTGCCCGGTGGCGCACTGGCTGTGGGGCGGGGGCTGGCTTGGGAAGCTGGGTGCGCTGGATTTCGCTGGCGGAGCGGTGGTCCACCTCAGTTCTGGTGCGAGTGCGCTCGTCTGTGCCTACGTCCTCGGCCCTCGGCAGGGTTATGGCACTGAGTATATGGCCCCGCATAACCTGCCAATGGTGCTGCTGGCCACCGGACTGCTCTGGTTCGGCTGGTTCGGGTTCAACGCCGGAAGCGCCCTAGGGGCCAACCAGACCGCCGTCGTGGCGTTTCTATCCACGCATACGGCCGCCGTGACTGCGGCGTTGGCCTGGATGGCGATTGAATGGGTCCACCGTGGGACACCGACGGTGCTCGGCCTTGCCAGTGGGGCGGTCGCCGGTCT
>JANWXO010000428.1 GCA_025057295.1 Candidatus Binatia bacterium
CTCCGGGGGGGCAGGTGGTCAACACGTGAACAAAACAGACTCGGCTGTGCGCATCACGCACCTGCCAACCGGAATTGTTGTCACCTGCCAAAACGAACGCTCACAGCACCGCAACCGCCAGCTAGCGATGAAAATTTTGCGCGCACGCTTATACGAGTTGGAACTGGCAAAACAAAAAGAAAAGATGGAAGACCTGCACAAAAGCAAGAAAGAGATCGCTTGGGGCAGCCAAATCCGTTCCTATGTTCTTCACCCGTATCGCATGGTAAAAGATCACCGGACAGGCGTAGAGGTGGGGAATACGGACGCTGTGCTGGACGGCGAGATCGACGAATTCATCGAAGCTTACCTGCTCCAGCGGGTCGGTGCGTAGGCAAGGCGCAGACCGAAGCGGCTGTCAGGCGCAGCCAGGGGCGAAGCGTCGCGGTGCCTGCCACACTCTCTCGCCGCACGACCCTCCTCGGAGGAGGGTCACGGGGGACACGCGGCGAAGAGGTGGAGACGTCTCCCTGGCTCCGGCAGGGACGAAGAGACACCTCGACGTCAAGTCAGCTCGGAAGTCCAAAAGGGAGTCGGTATGACGGAAGAGGTGGCAGCATTGCTCAAGCGCGCGCGGCAAGAAAAGGGGTTATCGGTCAAAGAGGTAGAAGAAAAAACTCACATCCCGCTGTATTACCTCCAGATCTTGGAAGGAGAAGGCGACCCGCGCCTGCTCGCGGATATGTTGTATCTGGTCCCTTTCCTGCGTACGTACTCTGCCTTTCTTGGCCTTGACCCTGCGACCACAGTTGCCCATTTTATTGGGGCAGTGCAAAAAGGGGACGCCGCCGCAGCCGTGCCTCCCATCGCCTATAGGGGTTTGCTGCCCCGGGTACTGACGGTCCTCGTGCTCCTCGCGGGAGCAGTGGCGCTTTCCGTGTGGTGGTTCACCCCCAAATAGAGACATCCGTTGGCAAGAGCCAAGGAAGCGGGTAGACTCCTACAACGCTCGGCGTGAGCGAGAGGTTCTCGCAGCGAGCGTCCAAGGAGGGAAACACATGAGTGCTTTAACGATCGAGGAAATTCCCACGTTGACGAACCCTGTCTTTGTGGTCGCCTTTGCCGGCTGGAACGACGCCGGCGGCGCGGCCACTCATGCAGCCCAATTCCTCGTGCAGCGGCTACAGGCGCGCCGCTTCGCTACGCTCGACCCTGAAGAATTTTACAACTTTAGTGACCTCCGCCCACAGGTGCGCCTGCGCGATGGCCTCTACCGTGAAATCATCTGGCCAGCGAACGAGTTCTTCTACAGCCGTGCGGCCACCCCCGACCGGAGTCTCATCTTGGGGGTAGGCATCGAACCCCATCTGAAATGGAAAACCTACGCCACCACCCTGCTCGACCTCGCCCGCCAGTGCGGGGTCGAGCTCGTCATTACCCTCGGCGCCCTGCTTGCTGACGTTGCCTATTCTCGCCCGGTGCGGGTCGCCGGCTTCTCCAGCGATCCGACACTCGCAGCACAACTGCAACTCACTCCATCACGCTACGAAGGACCGACAGGAATCGTCGGCGTGTTAAACGATACCTGTCGGCGTGCAGGACTGGCGTCGATCAGTTTCTGGGCCAGTGTCCCCCATTACATTTCAGCCTCACCAAACCCCAAAGCCGCCCTGGCGTTGATCGGCCGACTGGAATCCTTCCTGCACTTTTCGCTCGACACCACAGAATTGCGAGCCGCCGCAGTGGACTTTGACGCCAGGATCGCCCAAGCCGTCGCCGAAAATCCCAACATGGCCGCCTACGTGCGCCAGCTGGAGGAGCGCGACCTCGAGGAGCAGCTGACTCTCGAGACCGCGCCGAAAGGCAATGGCGGGAACGGGCACGCCAATGGGAAAGACCTGGAAGAGGAGCTCCAGCGTTTCCTCCAACAGCGCCGAAAAAAGGACTGAGCACGCTCACCC
>JANWXO010000429.1 GCA_025057295.1 Candidatus Binatia bacterium
CCTGGGCCTCGCCGGGAGGATATGCTATGCAGGTGTCAACCGACCTGAAGACACGGGCAACTCTTACAGAAAACGTGCGTGGAGGGATGACCGATGAAAACGCCTCTCTGTCAGATGCTCGGGATCGATTTCCCCTTAGTCGCGTTCAGCCACTGTCGCGATGTCGTCGCGGCCGTAAGTCGGGCCGGCGGCTTTGGTGTCCTCGGCGCAACCGCCTTTACACCCGAGCAGCTCGAGCTTGAACTGAAGTGGATCGACGATCATATCGACGGGAAGCCGTACGGAGTCGACGTGCTGATCCCTGAAAATTTGCCTGTGAAGGACGAGAAAGACGTCACCACCCGCTCGCTCGCCGAGCGCATTCCACAGCAGCACCGGAAATTTGTCCGCGATCTGCTCGCGCGATACGGGGTCGAGGTTTCCCATGCGAGTGACCCTGAAGGATTGCTTCGCCCGGACGCCCGATTGTCTCTGCAAGAAGAGGTCGCCTTGCAGCTCTTGGAGGTGTCGTTTCGTCACCCGATCAGACTGATCGCCAACGCTCTCGGAGTGCCGCCACGCTCGATGCTCGAATTAGGCCACCGGCACGGCGTTCCCGTCGCGGCGCTGGTCGGCGCCAAGGAGCATGCCGTTCGGCAGGTCCAGGCTGGCGTCGATATCATCGTTGCAGAGGGGTGGGAGGCCGGCGGTCATTGTGGCGAGGTGTCTACTTTGGTGTTGGTTCCCGAAGTGATTCGTGCCATCAAGCCGATTCGCAATGTTCCCGTGCTGGCGGCTGGTGGGATTATGACCGGCCGGCAGATGGCCGCTTGCATGGCAATGGGCGCGGCAGGTGTGTGGACAGGATCGGTTTGGCTTGCCACTACCGAATCGGAAGTTTCACCGATCTTCCGCGAAAAGATGATCGCCGCACGGTCACGGGATACCGTGCGCTCCAAATGTCGCACCGGCAAATATGCGCGCCAGCTCCGCTCGGCATGGACCGACGCCTGGGAAGGGCCGGACAGTCCTGGTCCGCTCCCTATGCCTTTCCAAACCCTTCTCAGTGAACCTGCTCTGCGTGCGGCGCAACGGGCAGCCGAAAGTGGGAACGAGAGAGCGTGTGAACTGGTCACCTATTTCGTCGGCCAAGGAGTAGGGCTGGTAGACAGCGTGAAATCGAGCCGCACGGTGGTGCAGGAGTTCATGCAGGAATTCGCCGAGGCGCTCGAGGAGATGCAAACCTGGATGGCAGAATAACGAACAAGAGAAACTGCCAACGCATCCTCGAGCGAACCACAGCGATATGGGGTGGTTCTACGGGCAGAGCGTGGCCGTGAGCGGGTGTAGAGCGAAACGGCAGTTGCCCGTGGATCCGCGAAGGTATTGAATCGGCGGTCGCAGTCACTACCCCAGCTCGCGTCGCGGTTGACACGCACCACCCGGTCCCCCGCACGACGATCCAAGCAGGCCAAAGGAGCATGTGGTCACTGGCAGGCTGCCGATCTTTTCGGGTGTGCAGTGGAGCAACCTGCCAAGGCTTCTTGTGACAGCGAGGTGAACCTGTATACTGAGGTGGCGACGAGTCGGCCCTGGGGGGAGAAATGGGGTCGTTTGGGAGATTCAACCCGTAAACAAGGAGGCATATCAGCATGATCGATTTGCACTACTGGCCTACGCCCAACGGGCAAAAGATCACCATCCTGTTGGAAGAATGCGGTCTGCCTTACAACCTTATCCCGTGTAACATCGGCCGTGGGGATCAGTTCAAAGAAGAATTTTTAAAAATCAGTCCCAACAACCGGATGCCGGCTATCGTGGACCACGACCCTCCCGACGGAGGTCCACCGATCAGCGTCTTCGAATCCGGGGCGATCATGATGTACATCGCCGAGAAGGTGGGGAAGTTCTACCCCCAGGATGTACGCGGTCGCTACGAGGTCAACCA
>JANWXO010000042.1:0-16790 GCA_025057295.1 Candidatus Binatia bacterium
CGGCCTGGCGCCCTCCATCTTCCAGTCTCCCATGCCGATCGCGCCCATCATCGCCATCATGCTCTCGGCCGCGGCCAGCTTGCTTTCGGAGTCGATGAGGAAATTGCCGTTGGTGACGATTCGCTCTCCTGGGGAGAGGCCGCCCAATATCGTCACATACCCATCCGCCTGTACCCCAAGTGTCACCTCGCGCGGAACGAGTCGCCCCTGCTCCTGCGCGACAAAGACGAGCGTGCGGGTACCGGAATGCAGGACTGCCTCTTCCGGCACGACGAGCTGCTCGCCCAGATTCACATTCAGTTCCATATTGGCGTACATCCCTGGCTTGAGTTTGGTCCCGGGATTCGGGAACACGACACGAACCTTGTTGGTGCGCGTCTGGGTGTCGAGAGAAGGATAGATGTAATCGACCGTTCCCCGCCAGCGTTCACCCGGGTAGGCAGCCAAAGAGACGATCGCCTCCTGCCCCGTGCGCACCAAGGGCAGTTCGTACTCGTACATGTCCGCGTGAACCCAAACGGTGGAGAGATCCGCGATCTTGTAGAGCGTCATTCCCGGTTCCACCCGACGCCCTGCGAAGGCCGTCTTCTCGATGACAAACCCGCCGATGGGAGAGTAAATCGTCTGGGAGAGCTTGGGCCGTCCGGTCTCCTCCAGTTCCTCGATCTGCCGGGGGGTGAGGTCCCACAGGCGGAGACGGTTCCGACTGGCCTGGACCAGAAACTCGGCCGACTCTCGCGCGCCGGGGACGAGGCTGTCTTTGAGGCTCTCGGCGGTCCGTCGCGCTAGGAGATATTCCTCCTGGGCGGTGACCAAATCGGGGCTGTAAAGCGTAAAGAGCGGTTGTCCTTTCCGCATTAGCTGGCCGGTGTAATCTGCATAGAGGTCCTGGATCCAGCCGCTGACCTTGAGGGTAACCTCAGCCAGCTTGCGCTCGTCGTACTCTACCCGGCCGACCGTGCGGATCGTTTTGCGCAGGGGACGCCGTTCCACGGTCCCGTAGGTGACGCCGATGAGTCGCTGCTGCAGAGGGCTCAGCTGCACGGGTGCTTGCGGCGGTGCCGCAGGAGGCCTCTGCGCTTCCCCTCCGTACTGCACGCCGGCAGAAACCGTTTTCTTTGCTGGTTCCGCGGCGTGTCGCTGGGGCGGCGCAGGGGATCCTGGGGGAGCAAGCAGAGATGCCTCCTCAGCTCGTGCGGTGCGTACCAGCTCCATGCCACAGAGGGGACACCGTTCCCCAGGAGTATCCGCTCGCACCTCTGGGTGCATCGGACAGGCATAGACCGTTCTACCAGGCTGCCCCGCGACGAGCAGCGGGTCTTCAGCCCGCCAATCGCACAGGGGGACAGAGACCAGGACGCTGCCGAGAGCCACACCGAGGAGGAACAGATGCTGACGACGACACATTAGTGGGCCTCCTTCTGCCGCGGCAACTCGCACCCAACCGCCCGCTCCAGCCCTGCCCAGGCCTTCTCGAAGGTGGCCGCGGCTGTGAAATGCTCGAGGTGCACCTGCTCAACGGCGCGCATGCTGTCGATGAGCGAGAGAAAATCGACCCTGCCGGTCTGATACCCGATCTGGGAAGCGGCGAGGGCTTGCTCGGCCTGGGGGATATGGGTGGAGAGGAAAAGGTTCAGCTGTTCCAAGGCGGTCTGCGCTTCTACGAGCGCCTGCTTCACTTCGAAGCGCACGCGATCCTGCAGACGTCGCAGCTCGTGCTGCGCCGACTGCGCGTGAGCAACCGCTTCCTCCACGCCAGCATCATATTTGCCTCTAAAAGCCAGAGGGATAGTGGCGGACACCATCAGGCCAAAACCATCTCGTCGCCCAACATTGACGAACCGACTCACCGAGACCTCGAAATCCGGATAGTACGCCTTGCGCGCCAGGGCCAAGACCAAGTGCGCCCGCTCGACCGTGCGGGCTTGTCCAATCAGCTCAGGACGGTTCTTCAATGCCAGGGTCTCTAGGTCCGACAAAGAATAGGCCACCCGCGGCGGCGGGGGAGGCTGGGGAATTCCCAGGGGGGCCTCAGGCGGTCTGCTGAGCAAGGTGTTGAGCCGCGCCTGCGCTTTTCCTAACGCCAGCGTCTCGGTCGTAACCCGGTTGATGAGGCGGGTCAGCTCCACCTGGGCACGCAGGACGTCGGGCTGGGATACGAGACCAACAGCGTATTTCTGCTCAGCGATACGGGCAAACTGGGCGACCAGTTCCTTGTCGCGGCTGTAGACCTGCAAGTTGCGGTAGACCAGCCACAGCTCGTAGTACGCCTGTTTCACCTGAACGACGGCATCGAGCTCCGCGGCCCGCAGCTCCTCCTCCGCTCTTTCTGCGTCCTTGGCGGCGATGACACCCTGTAAGCGGCGTTTGCCCGGAAAGGGAATCTTTTGCGAGAGGCGCAAAATGTTGTGATCCGCCCGGTCGAGGCGGAAGTTTTCCGGGGTATTCCAGCTCTCCCACATGACCATTGGGTCGTCGTAGGCCGAGACCTGCGCCGGCACCTGTTGCGCTGCACGCAACCGTTGCCGTGCCGCTTGGATCGCCGGGTTATGGGCGCGGGCATAGGCAAGCACCGCCTCCAGACTGAGACCGTCGTGTGTCACAAGCGCTGCTGTCTCCGACACGTTCTCTCCAACAGCCACCGCGCCCTGCCTGCCGTCAGCCACGCTAGAGCGCGGGAGCAGCGAGACCAATCCCGCCACTGTCAGCAGCAGCGCGCAACCCCACCGCTGTTTCGATGCGCTTTTCTGCATGTGTGCCTCCGCAGTTCTAACCTTGCTGCTCAACAACGAAGCCGGTTGTGCGTCAGCCGCACGGCAGCAAAGGCGCTGTCCCGCTCCACCACTGCCCGAGCGCAGCAGCTCCCGCGACCGCGCTCGGGGAAATGTACCCGACGCAGTGGGAGCGCGGGGACTGTCGCGTTCAAACTGCTACAGCAGACGACCGGACAAGCGAAGGACTACAGCACCGGCTCAGGCCGCGGTAGACGACAGCGTCGCCGTGCCATGGAATGAAGAAAGACGGCGCTCAGAGCAGGAGAGCACAGTGCAGGGTATACAGGGCAGGAAGTCGGGGCGGACGTTCCCGCGGGGAGAGGTGTCCCCGTAACTGTCTTGCAGTCTGCCCTCCAGCGGGTGGTATCACCGCAATGGGCGATGCATCGACAGCAAGGGAAACGGTTTTGCTCGTCGAGACAAGGGGAAGCACCTGAGACACACCTGCCTGGTGGCCCTGGCAACACTGAGTTGCCATCTCTGCCGCCATAGCGTGCTGGCAGTGTCCCAGGCAACACTCTTGCGCCATCTGGGCGGTGGCAACTTCTCCGCGCAGGCAGGCGAGACTGGTCCCGGCAACGAACACACACAGGGCCACACTCGTCGCACTGACTGTCCAGAGGCGGCGTCTTGCGATGCGTGTCATGGTCGGATGTATCGTTCCTTACTCTGGCAGGGGTGTCGTGTCAATCCTCGAGCGGTGGGCGGTCACCGAGGCCGTTGTCACGCCTACCTGTCGATGGTAGGGTTAGGTACATGCCACGACGACTGCAGACTTTCCTCTCTCTCTTTGTCAGCGTGGCCGTGCTCATCTCGCTGCTGGCCGTTTGCAATGCGCACCTGTTCGCGGAACAGCACCCTGACTGCAGCCAGTGCCTCACGACTGCCGCATCTGCGTCCCGGCGCGATGACGGAACACCGACACCCATCGGCTCACACCACTGTTCCGCTCATCCTTGTGTGCATCTGCACGCGCCGTTCCTGCCTATAGAGAGCCTCGCCCTGCCGTCGCCGGCGTCCGCCGCACGGTTGTTCTCTTCCTGCCCGATCGTCGAGGGACGAGACCTGTTTCCTCCTCTGGGGAAACCGCCCCAGGTGTAACTCCTCCTTCTTTCCCGCCCCCATTTTTTGTCTGTTCTCCCGCAACGACAGAGCGGGAAGTCTTTGCGTGCGGAGGTCTGCGTGACAAAGGTACAGCTCTGTATCCTGTGTGTCTCAGCCCTGTTCGTGTATCCTGGTGCAAGCCGGGGACAAGAGGAAGCGTCCCTGACCCTCGCCGAGGCCCTGGCACGAGCGCGGCGACAGAACCCGGATCTGCTCGCTGTCCGCCAGGAATTGGAAATCGCCCGCGGCCGACTGGTGCGGGCGCAATACCCGAACCCGTTCAATCCAGAGCTCGGCGGCGGCGCTGCTTCCCGCCACTTTGCCGAGATCCCAGGAAGCTCAAACGACTTTGACATCACTCTGTCGCAGGAGCTGGAGGTGGCAGGGCAACGCAGGAAGCGCATCGAAGAAGCCGACCGTAACCTGGCCAAGGTCACCCAGCAAATCAAAGATCGAGAACGTCTCATCCTGGCGCAGGTGAAAGAGGTCTTCTACCGCAGCCTGTTTCTCAGGCGACGGCTGGCCCTCGCCCGGGCGGTCGAAGACCTCAATCGCCGCCTCCGCGATATTGCGACCGCCCGCTTCCAGGCGGGAGACGTCGCCAAGATGGAGGTCAACGTGGCCGAGGTGCGTCTCGGACAGGCACGCCGGGCCACGATCGTGGCAGCGCGAGACTACCGGAACGCGGTGCAAGAACTCGAGCGCCTGCTGGGGATGGAGCCGGTGGGACAGGTGACACCTGACGACCAACTTCCTCTCCATCCACCTCTGCCCCAGCCAGACCAGCTCATCCAGCGTGCGCTGGAGAACCGGCCCGATTTACAGGCCGTCGTGGCAGAGCAACAACGCGTGGCGGCCGAGACCGCCTTGACCCATCGGCTGCTCGTCCCCAATCCCACCCTGCAAATCTTCTACCGGAGAGAGGAAGGAGGACAGACGATCGCCGGCGGTGCTCTCCGCTTCCCTCTGCCGCTGTTCGACCGCAAGCAGGCGGAACTCGTCCAGCTCGCAGGGCGCGCCGCCCAGGCACGGCACGAACGACACAGTACCGAGCTGCGCATCCAACACGAGGTCAGGGATGCCTGGCGCCGCTACGAAGCAGCGAGAGAAGAGGTCGCGGTGTTCGAAACCGCCGTTCTGGAGCGGGCGACGGAGAATCTCCAGCTCATCGAAACCGCCTACCAGGCGGGGAAGATCGACCTGCTCCAGGTCGTGGTCGTGCAGAACGATTTGGTGCAGGCGCAGCTCTTCTATCTCGATGCTCTCGAAAACTACTGGCTGGCGCACGCCGCGCTGGAGCGCGCGGTCGGACAGGATTTGCAGCCTTAGGAGGACGGACAGTGATCGGACACTCGCACTGGTTCCGCATGGTATGGTACGCAATAGCCGCTTTGGCGCTGAGCGCCGGATGCCACAGCGAAGCACCGCGCGAGACCGCGCAGACAAATTCACAGACTGACCGGCAGCAAAGGACACCCGTTGTCCTCTCCCCACAGGCGCGCCAGACAGTCCCCGTGCAGGTTGCGACCGTGCAACGGCACCGTCTGGCACGCGAGATCCGTACGACCGCAGTGCTGGAAGCCGACGAGAACCGCGTGGCGCACGTGAGTCCCCGGGTCCCTGGCCGGGTGGTGGCAGTGAAAGCGCTTCTCGGGGACACTGTACAAGCGGGGCAACTGCTGGCCACATTGGACAGTCTCGAACTGGGGCAGGCCAAGGCTGCCTACCTGACGGCCAAAGCCCACTACGAAGTCGCGCGTACTACCTACGAGCGCGAGCAGCGCCTCCTGCAACAACAGATCTCGTCGCAGCGAGAATACCTCGCCGCCCGCAGCGAGTTTCTCCGTGCCGAGACGCAACTGCAGGCGGCACGCGAAACGCTCCGCCTGCTCGGTCTCAGCGAGCAGGAGATCTCCCAGCTGGCATGGGGAAAGCACGACCTGCCGCTCTCCTACGTGCCCCTGCGCGCTCCGTTCGCCGGTGTCGTGATCGAGAAACGCGTGACCGTCGGCGAGCTCCTTACCCCACAAGACCGCCCCTATACCATCGCCGACCTGTCTACTCTCTGGGCCATGCTCGACATCTATGAAAAAGACTTGGGAGCCGTTTCCCTCCAGGCGCCGGTCCGGGTGACTGTCGACGCCTACCCCCACGAGTCCTTCCAGGGAACCATCACCTACATCAGTGATCTGCTCAACCAGCACACCCGCACGGCGCGGGCGCGCGTCGCCATCGCCAATCCGCACCGCCAGCTCAAGCCAGGTATGTTCGGCACCGCTGTGATCACGGCGCCGGCGGAGAGCACCAATGCGATACTCGCTATCCCCACTTCGGCGGTACACCGCCTGCGAGAACAGCCGGTCGCCTTCGTGCAAGAAGCTGAAGGGGTGTTCGTCCCCCGGCAGCTGCAACTGGGCCGCACTGTCGAGTCCTACGTGGAAGTCCTGACAGGGCTCCACGAAGGAGAACAGGTCGTGACCCAGGGCGGGTTTTATCTCAAATCGGCCCTCCTGCAGGAGGAAGGAGGCGAGAAGCGATGATCGATCGCCTGATCCACTTCAGTATGCGCTGGCGCATCTTCGTGGTGGCATGCGCGGTCGTGCTGGTCGCGGTGGGGATAGAGACAGCGAGACGGCTTCCACTCGACGCCGTGCCGGATATCACGAGCACCCAGGTCCAGATCAACACGGTTGTCCCGGGTCTCGCCCCCGAAGAGATGGAAAACCTGGTCACCTTTCCCCTGGAGGTAGCGCTGAGCGGGATCCCCCGCGCCCAGCACATCCGCTCCCTCTCGCAGTTCGGCCTGTCGCAGGTGACGGTGGTGTTCGACGATCGCAGCGATATCTATTGGGCCCGCCAGCTCGTCTTCGAGCGGGTGCAGGCCGCCGCCGAACACTTGCCGCCTGGTCTGCCGCGCCCCCAGCTGGCTCCCATCAGTACCGGACTGGGAGAGATCTACTACCTCCTCGTCGAGGGAGAGACGCGGTCGCTAATGGAACGGCGCACGATCCTGGACTGGTTCATTGCGCCGCACCTGCGCACCGTTCCCGGTGTCATCGAAGTCAACCGCTTCGGCGGCGAGGAAAAACAGTACCAGGTGCTCGTCGATCCTGCGAAACTGGTGAGTCACGACGTCACGCTGCACCAGGTGGTGACTGCGCTGGCGCAGAACAACGCCAACGCCGGCGGTGGCTATCTCGTCCAGGGGGAGGAACAACACCTCGTCCGCAGCGTCGGTTGGGTGCGTTCGGTGGCAGACATCGGCAACATCGTCGTTACGGCTCACAACGGCACTCCCATCTACATTCGCGACCTGGCGCGCGTGCAGATCGCCCCGGGGATACGGCAAGGAGCTCTGACCCGACAGGGCAACGGTGAAGGAGTCGTCGGTATCCCCCTGCTGCTGATGGGAGAGAACAGCCGGACCGTCGTCGCCCACGTCAAGGAGAAACTCCGCACCATTGCCCCCAGTCTCCCCCGTGACATCGAGCTCGTGCCGTTTCTCGATCGCACCGAACTCATAGCGAAGACGATTCGCACAGCGATCACCAACCTGCTCGAGGGCGGGCTGCTCGTCGTGCTCGTGCTGTTCCTGTTTTTGCTGCAACTGCGGGCCGGACTGATCGTGAGCAGCGTCATCCCCCTCTCCATGCTGTGCGCCATCATCGCCATGTACTCTTGCGGTATCTCCGCCAACCTGATGAGTCTGGGCGCGATCGATTTCGGCCTGATCGTCGATGCCGCGGTGATCATCGTGGAAAACTGCGTGCGGCAGCTAGCCGCTCAGCGGCGACAGCTCGGACGACCGCTCAGCCGGACCGAACGGCTGCAAACGATCGCGGCAGCCAGCATCGAGGTCCGACGGGCCAGTCAATTCGGTGAGTTGATTATCATCGCCGCCTACCTCCCCCTTCTCACCCTGGGAGGGGTAGAGGGGAAAATGTTTCGCCCGATGGCGTTCACCGTCGTTTTTGCCCTGAGCGGCGCACTCCTGCTCAGCCTCACGTTCGTTCCAGCCCTCTGCGCCCTGTTCCTGCGGGAACCGACCCGCCACGAGTCTCCAGAGGCAGAAGAGAACCCGCTGGTGGCGCTGCTCAAGCGGTCGTACGCCCCGCTGCTGCGCCGAGCGCTCCGCCATCGTTTGGCGACCATAGGTGGCGCAGCACTCTTCTGTGCCGCCTGTGCCGCGCTCTTTCCCCTCTTAGGCGCGGAGTTTTTGCCGGAACTGGACGAGGGCGCCATCGCGATTCAAGCCCAATTCCACCCCAGCATGGGGGTGGAGGAAGCCGTACAGCGCGCGAGCCGTATCGAGCAGCTTCTGTTGCAGCGCTTTCCAGAAATCGACCGCGTGGTAACCCGTATCGGCCGACCGGAGATCGCTACCGACCCGATGCTGCCCAGCCAGTGGGATATCCTGATATCGCTCAAACCCACGGACCAGTGGCGCACGGCACGCAGCAAAGCAGAGCTCGTGCAGCACATGGCAGCGGTGGTCCACCAGATCCCAGGAGGATCCTTTGGGTTTACCCAACCGATCAAAATGCGCATGCAGGAACTCATCGAAGGCGTGATGGTGCGTGAGGATGTGGTAGTGAAACTGTTCGGTGACGACCTGGACGTCCTGACCCAGAAAGGGGCAGAACTTGCCGAGGTCATTGCCCACGTCCCTGGCGCCGTCGATATCAGTGTCGAGCAGAGCAGCGGCCTGCCGAGAGTAGAGATCCGCCCACGCCGGGACGCCATCGCCCGCTACGGGATCAACGTGGCCGACATCAATGCCGTCATCGAGACGGCTATTGGCGGCAAAGAGGCGACCCAGGTCATCGAGGGCAACATGCGTTTTCCCCTGGTCGTGCGCTTTGCCGAAGGGGTGCGGCACAGTCCGGACGCGATCGGCAACCTCCTCATCAGCACCAGCGACGGGAGGCGCATTCCACTGAGCCAGCTCGCCGACATCGTCGCTGTCGAGGGTCCGGTCCAAATCAGTCGGGAGAACGGGCAGCGGCGCCTCGCGATTCGCTTCAACGTGCGCGGGCGTGATTTGGGTAGTGTGGTGGAAGAGGCAAAGCGACTGGTCGAAGACCGCATTACCTTGCCTCCGGGGTACTTTGTGCATTGGGGCGGGATGTACGAACACCTGGTGAGTGGACGTCAGCGACTCGCCGTAGTCGTGCCGCTGACCTTCTTCGTCATCTTTCTGTTGTTGTCCGCCACCTTCCGGTCGGGCATGCAAGCTCTCGTCGTCTTTACGGGTATTCCTTTTGCGCTCACCGGCGGTATCTTGGCGTTGCTCGTGCGCGGGATGCACTTTTCTATGAGTGCGGGCATTGGTTTCATCGCCGTGTCTGGTGTGGCGGTCCTCAACGGTGTCGTGCTCGTGACCTTCATCAACCAACTGCGCACTCAGGGCATCCCCCTCAGCGAGGCCGTGATAGACGGCGCACTGACGCGCCTGCGCCCGGTGTTGATGACGGCTCTGGTCGCGAGCGTCGGCTTCGTGCCGATGGCGCTCTCCACCTCTGTCGGTGCCGAGGTACAGCGGCCGCTGGCCACCGTTGTGATCGGGGGTCTCATCACGGCAACGGTGCTGACCTTGTTCGTCCTCCCGACTCTGTATACGTGGATGGAGAGCCGCAAGGAGACGAAAGAACAACCGAGCTAGCCCACCCTGGGTCGGAGGAGGGGTCACGATGAGCGACGGTCCCGTGAACACTCAATCCATCTCTGGCTGCTGCGAGGAAGAGACCCCGTGCAGGGCAGCAAGTGCGGCGGCCGTCTCACCGCTCAGTCGCTTCACCCGTCACGTACTCACCCTGTTCGGCCTCGTCTTCGGCGCGGTGCTCTTCATCGTGGTGATCGGCGAGTGGCTCGGACTCTTTGCCGCGTACACCGAGCGCGTGCCGTGGCCGCTCGGCGTGGCGGTGGTTCTGCTCGGTGGCTCTCCGGTGTTCCGCAACGTGGTACGAGCGACGCTCAAGCGGAAGATTACCGCGCATACCCTGATGACCATCGGCCTACTGGCCGCATTGGCGGTCGGAGAGTGGGCGACCGCTGTCATCGTCGTCTTCTTCATGCGCCTAGCCGACTATATCGAACGCTTCACCACCGACCGTGCCCGCCGCGCGGTCAAAGACCTCACTGCGCTGGCTCCCCAGCGGGCGCGGGTCGAGCGCGAGGGCACGGAATACGAAGTCCCGGTCGGCGAGGTGCAGGTCGGCGAGATAGTCATCGTGCGCCCGGGAGAGCAGATTCCCGTGGACGGAGAAGTCACCAGCGGCCACGCTACGGTGGATCAAGCAGCGATCACGGGCGAGTCGATGCCCGTCGAGGTTGGCCCAGGGACACACGTGTTTGCGGCCACCTTTGCGCGCTTGGGCAGCCTGCGCATACGCGCAACTCGTGTGGGAGCGGATACCACCTTTGGGCGGGTGATCACCCTGGTGGAAGAAGCCGAAGCCCACCGTGCGGAGGTGCAGCGCACCGCCGACCGGTTCTCGGCATACTACCTGCCAGTGGTAGTGATTATCGCTGCATTGACGTTCCTGCTCAGCCACAATCCGCTGGCGACCGCCGCGGTGCTCGTCGTGGCGTGTTCGTGCTCCTTTGCCCTGGCCACACCTGTGGCGATGCTGGCCTCGATTGGCGCGGCGGCCAAACGAGGTGTGCTCATCAAAGGCGGCAAGTATCTAGAGGCGCTGGCCCGGGCAGACGTGCTGCTGGTGGACAAGACAGGCACTCTCACTCTCGGCCGTCCCCACATCACCGACGTGGTGGCCCTCGACGGCGTGCCCGAAGGGGAGGTGCTGGCGCTGGCCGCCTCTGTCGAACGCTACTCGGAACATCCGCTCGCCGAGGCCGTTCGCCTCGCGGCGCAGGAACGCGGGTTGCCACTGCACGAGCCGCAGGATTTTGTCGCGAGCCCCGGCCAGGGGGTACAAGCTCGAGTTGCTGGGAGCCTCGTCGCCGTCGGCAACCAACAGATACTGCCAGCAACCGCCCCTGTTCCTGTCGTGGTCAATCATCTGGCACGGCAGGGCAAAACGTTGCTCTTTGTCGCACGGGATCATGAGCTGATGGGCGTGCTTGCCGCGGCCGACACCATGCGCCCAGAGGTCCCTGTCGCTATCGATGCGGTGCGCGCACTCGGGGTGCGGCATGTGGAACTGCTCACTGGAGACAATGAACGGGCCGCAGCCGCACTGGCGACTCCTTTGGAAATACGTTACCAGGCCAACCTCTTGCCCGAGGATAAGATCAGGATCGTGAAAGCCTACCAAGCACAGGGCCACACCGTGATCATGGTCGGTGACGGGGTGAACGATGCCCCTGCGCTCGCGCAAGCCGATGTCGGTATAGCGATAGGAACCAGTGGCATCGATGTCGCCATCGAAGCCGCCCCCGTCGTGCTGATGCGCGACGATTGGCTGCTCGTACCCGACGTCCTGCGCACCGCCCGCCGCACGATGGGAGTGGTGAAGCTCAACCTCGGCTTTACCGCGGTATACAATCTGGCCGGATTGTCCCTCGCTGCACTCGGGTTCTTACCCCTGATCTTCGCCGCCGCCTTACAATCCTTGCCCGACCTCGTCATCCTCGGCAACTCGTCACGCTTGCTGCGCGCACGACACGCAGCCACCTGAGCTCAGAGGCTGTCTGCCTGCTCCCACACGCGTGGCTGCTACACCAACATTTTCTGCGCACCTTTGACAAATGCCTCGGCATTCTCGCCCAAATCTAACCGCTCGGGGACTGCCCGCCCGCGCTCCACCGCAGGGCGCGCTCTGATCGCTTGGATCCATCGCTGCAAATGCGGCAATCCGTCAATGCGGACCCCCGACCACTTATAGGTATGGACCCAACTCCAGTTGGCGATGTCGGCGATGGAGTAGTCGCCCGCGAGATACTCGTGCTCTCGCAACTGTCGGTCCAACACCTCGAACAGCCGACGGCACTCCCGCTGGTAGCGCTCGATCGCATAGGGAATCTTCTCGGGGGCGTAGCGGAAGAAGACATTGGCCTGCCCCATCATCGGCCCAATCCCTCCCATCTGGAACATCAGCCATTGGATGACCCGCGAGCGTCCCTTGACGTCTGCAGGGATGAGCTTGCCCGTCTTCTCGGCGAGATAGAGCAGAATCGCGCCGGATTCGAACACCACAAAGTCATCGTTCTCGTGATCGACGATCGTCGGGATACGGCCGTTGGGGTTGAGGGCCAGGTACCACTCCTCTTTTTGTTCGCCTCTGGTCAAGGCGATAGGGCGCACGGTGTACGGAAGCCCCAGCTCTTCGAGCGCGATAGACACCTTCCAGCCGTTGGGAGTGGCAGCGGTATAGAGAGTGATCATGCACGGTCCTCCACGCAGCGAGATCAGGCGCGGTGCCCGATTGGCACCCAGACGCCCGGTCTACCGATAGCAGGAAGGGGTGCTGAGTCAAGGGAAGAGGAGCACGCACGACCGCGGTTTCCCGTCGGGGCGCGTCGCGGGTGATCGTGCGGATTGCAGAGGGGCACCTCTGGATCAGGAGCAGGCCATAGCCTGCGTCCCGTGTCCAGGGGTGCGACCGAGGTCCGGGCGTCAGCGTCGCCCGGTGACGACGTTGCGCAGCGAATAGAACTGCTTTGCTCGACCGGGGGAGAAGTTTTTGCGCACGACGTAACAGTGAATGAACGTCGCATGGGGCTTCTGCACGTTGATGACGGTATTCCCCACATGCAAGAAGACGTGCTGCCCCAGGTTTTGCGAGTAGTCGACTTTGACGTAGGGCGCCTGCTGCGGTTCCTCGGTGGCATAACTCTCGGAATACTTGAGAAACTCCTGGCCGAGGCGTAGCAGTTGGTCATTCCGATCATAGGCGGTGAGCCACAGGGTCCAGAAGATCTCCGTATCGACGAAGATCAATTTGTGACCGTAGGGGTGACTGGAGCTTTTCGGGACCAGCTCCAGCACGTGACACAGGCGTGGTTCCCAGCGCGTCTTATGGGGCACCCACAGGTGCGGTCCGCCAGCCTCAGGGTTATCGGGCACGTTGACCGTGGCGAGGACCCATTTCTTCCCGAGATAGGCCCAATTTTGCTCGTGCACCTTGCCGCCAAAGCCGTTGGTGTCCTCGCGGATGAAATCCATGCCCATGAGCTCGCTCGTGCACTCGGAGGTGAGCACGCGGCGGGGCTTGCGCTGCACCGGAGAGTACTGCCAGTTGTCGTTCTCGCGGTAGGAGTCGATGTATTCGGTCTGCAGGAGGCGCACGCCGGCCAAGTCGCGCGGGCCGACAAATTCCATGATCGAGCGGAACTTTACCTCTTCGTAGCCGGGAACGAGACAGTAATCTCCCTTCGCGTACTCGGTCGAGGTGATATTGATCTCGAACCGGCGATCCAGCCTGCCCCATTCTCCCCGTGCCCATGACACGCTGGGCATAAAGTAGTCACTGGAGCCAGGCCGCCAGTAGAGGTTCCAAAACACCTTGACCGCAGCCTGCGGGTCGTCGGGACGGATGTCAGGAAAAGGGAAACCACCGCCGGTAAAACCGAACAGAGCCCCTTGCTCATCGAGGTAGTAGCCGTCCGCCATGCGGGTGCCCCAGTCTGGCGGCGGCGGATAGTGGCCGGGGGCGGCAACTTCCATCTCCATGTCCGGGAAGAACCAAAACTCCCAAGCCGGCTGGGGAATGAACGGTTTGAGGCGCTCGACATCGGCGATGGTCAATCGCTCTCCGGGCTGAAACGAGGGGGTAGCGTCACGGTACTCCTCGAGCCAGCGGCGGACCGCCTGGTAACTGCGGTCTGGCGCCGCCCAGGCAGCGGGGACAATCCATGCAGGAATGACAAAGATGGTGAGCAAGGCGCTCCACCATCCGAGACGGGACTGTTGCTGCACGAGCCTGCTCGGCATAGTTCCCTCCTTTTGGCCTTTGAGGCTCTGTATCTGTGGGTTAGCCGGCCGCAGGGTGAAGCAGCTTTTGCACCTCGGCCAACAGCTCCCCTGCGGTGTGATTCGGTCCTTTGAACACCTTCACCACCTCGCCCTGCTGGTTGATGATATAGGTCGCTACCAGGTGATTGAGCTCCCCACTCGAATCGCCATAATAGTCTACCCCATACTGGTAGGCGACGTTAATGATGTCTGCCGTGCTGCCGGTTAAAAACTTCCACCCCCGCGTGTCGGCCTGATACCGACGCGCATACTCCCGCAGGACCGCCGGGGTATCGTGCTCAGGATCGATGGTGATCGACAACAGCATGACCTGGTCAGCCAACCCGTCGCGCAGCTGTTTCTGCAGATGGGCAAACTTGCGCGACAAGAGCGGACAGGGACCAGGGCAACGGGTATAGATGAAGTCGAGGACCACGACCTTGCCGCGCAGGCTCGACAGTTGCAGCGGCTGTCCATCTTGATCGGTGAGGGCAAAGTCCGGCGCCGGTAATGGTTCCGGCAAGGACACCTCCTGCGCGTCCTCCTCCTCGGCCTGCGCGTCCTCTTCCCGTGCAGCTTGCGGCGGGGCGACGGACTCGGTTGGACTCTCCACCGGGCTCAATTGGGTCACATACAAACTGTCCCGCGTCTTTTCCAGGGTAAAGGTTACGGTTTGACCGCTGGCGATCCCCTCCAAAAGTCCTGCTTCCTTGACCTCGAACTCCATCGTCATGGCGTCCATGAAACCGGGGATCTCTTCGTGCGCAATGACGATCTGTCGCGCCTGGGGTCGGACGTCTTTCACCACGCCGCGGCCGACAAAGGTGCTGGTAGGCTCGGTGCTCTGGCAGGCGACAGCCGACAGTAGCACCGTCAGCATCCACCAGCGTCCCCAGGACCAACAGGTTGTCTCTCTCGTTCCGCGAAGGATTCTCATAATCTCCCCTGTGTTCTCAGCGAGGGAACGTCTCTGTACGATACTCACTACTCTCCCGCGGCGTTGTCAAGAGGTCAGCCCAACGTCCCGGTGCGGCATGCGGCCGCTTTGCACCGCGCGTACGAGTGCAAAAGAGACCGGTCGTTCCGCGCTGACAGGGAGCACGGCAGAAGGTCGAGCGTTGCTGTGGCTGGAGGTTACCCACTAGTGTTACAATTCCCTTCATGGAAGGGTGTTCGGCACCGACGTCCCGAGCCTCTCGGCTGCTGTGCTACCTGCAGGAGCAGCTGCCTGACATGAGAGACCTCCTCGCGCAACTGGTCGTTCTCGAATCTCCCTCGACCGTGCCGGACGCACAAAAGGCGCTGTTGCAGCTGCTGGCACGCGAACTCACCTCCCTCGACTATCGCGCGCGCATCCTCTCGGGCCGGACTACTGGCGGGCACCTGTATGCCCGTCCGTCCCACCGTGCGCGCCACCGCCCGCTTCAACTGCTCCTCGGCCATTGCGATACCGTGTGGCCGCTCGGCACGCTCCAGGACATGCCCCTGGAAATCGGGGGGCATCTCATGCGCGGTCCTGGGGTGTACGACATGAAAGCCGGGTTGGTGCAGATGCTGTTCGCACTGCGGGCGCTACGCGCGCTGTCGTACGACCCTCCACTCACGCCCGTGGTGTTCATCAACTCCGATGAGGAAATCGGCAGCCCGGAGTCGACGCGGCATATCCAACGGTTGGCGCGGGTAGTCGACCGTGCCTTTGTCTTGGAACCGTCGCTGGGGATGGAGGGGAAGCTCAAAATCGCTCGCAAAGGGGTGGGACGGTTCACGATCGTCATCAAAGGGAAAGCTGCCCATGCCGGCTTAAATCCCGAAGAAGGAGCCAGTGCGATTCTCGAGTTGTCGTACGTGATTCAGCAGCTCTTTGCTCTGAACGACGCCGCGCGGGGGATCACGGTGAACGTGGGAATGGTCAGCGGTGGGGTTGGGGTGAACGTCGTGGCCCCCGAGAGCCGCGCAGAGGTGGAAGTGCGCGTGCTGACCCCTGAAGACGCGCGCTGGATCGAGGAGCGCATCCGCGCGCTGCAGCCGGTGACTCCGGGGGTGACGCTGACCGTGAAGGGAAAAATGACGCGTCCGCCGCTGGAACCCACGCCACGGAACCAGGCTCTGTGGGGCCTGGCAAAACAGCTCGCAGGAACGCTGGGTATCGACCTTCTCGCGGGGGTGGTGGGCGGCGCGTCTGACGGGAATACCACCAGCCTGTTCACCGCCACTCTGGACGGGTTAGGCGCGGTGGGTGGCGGTGCACACGCACGTCACGAGTTCGTCGATGTGGACAAGCTGGTCGAGCGCAGCGCGTTGCTGGCGTTGCTCCTGCTGGCCCCGCCCGTGCGGTGAGGAATAGGGAGTGTCGTTCACCAATGGTGAGGCGATAGAGGAGCAAGTTACGTCCAGAGGCTCTCCGGTGGGCAGGTCAATCTGACCTCCATTGCCTGCCCCACGCGAGAGCCCTCGCGTGTCGGATCAACCCACCGGCTGGGTTGACGATGCCGGACGGGCGAAGTGACCCCTGGTGGACCCGACAGGAAGTGAATCTCGGCGCAATTGGAAGGCGTGCCACCCTGGGTGACAGGTTGCCCCATGGTACTGGAGTACGACTGTCGGAGTGGCTACGACTAAAGGACCTTGCCCATGACTCCACCCAGGTCCTGGTACACAAGGGCAAGGGGAAACAAGGAAAGGGTAACGAGGCTGCCGGCCGCGGTCAACGCTTCGCCTGCTAATATCAACAGCACGTGCGCACCCAGCACCAGCGGGACTTGGAGCTTAGCGGCGGCAGAGTCGTTTTGCCAGGTGCTCTTGAACGCAAGTATCCCAACGCGGACAGGGAGGGGAATGGCAGTGGGTACTGCCGGCGTCACAGAGCAGTGTCACCCCACGGTCCGGGGAGCAACGGCGACATTAGTTGCACGACTCGGTCCTTCAGTGAGTCGTCGAAGAGCAGGTAAGCAAGATGAGCTTGGCCAAGCCGGTGAGCTACCACACTCTACAGCATT
>JANWXO010000042.1:16800-17043 GCA_025057295.1 Candidatus Binatia bacterium
GTTATGACACCCGCACGATTCAAGAACTGCTCAGGCGTTGGGACATCAGCACCCTCATGCCTTATACTCCGGTGCTGAATTGGGGAGGGAGAGGAAGACACGGCCCTGCCGATCGTCTCTGACTTGCAGGCCTATTTGTCTCAGGGTATGCTCAGGTGTATCCGGTTAACTCTCTAGCCAATCCAGGGCTGAGCATCTGCTGGCTCAGGAGGGGATCGTTTAGTGCGTGTGCGGTATCGGCCC
>JANWXO010000430.1 GCA_025057295.1 Candidatus Binatia bacterium
GTCAGCAGGCAGAAATGCTCGCGGTGCATGCGCGGGATCTGCTCGATACGATGCAGGTCTATCCCTCGTTGCGCGAGGCGACGGCCGATTGTGGGTGGGTCATCGGTACCACCTGTCGCCCGGGGTTGTACCGCGCGGGAGCCGAACCTCCGCGTGCACTCGCCCCGCGCATTCTCGCCGCTGCGGCGGTCAACCGGGTCGCTCTCGTGTTCGGTCCCGAAACCCATGGGCTGGTGAACGCTGATCTACGGCTGTGCCATCAACTGATCACGATTCCTACCGATCCAGGATACCCCTCGCTCAACGTCGCGCAGGCGGTCGTGTTGTGCTGCTATGAACTCTTCGTAGCCGCCCACGAGGAGGAGCTTTTGCCTTCGCGTCAGCTGGCCACCGCTGCGCAGCAGGAGCTGATGTACGAAAAACTCAAGCAGGCGTTCCTCAAGATCGGTTTTCTGCACCCCGACAATCCTGAACATATCATGTTTGCCTTCCGCCGCATCTTTGGTCGTGCCGGCTTGGAGGAGCGCGATGTGCGCATTTTACTCGGCTTGGCGCGGCAGATCGACTGGTATGCCAGCGGCGGATGGCGAGCCTGCGAAGGGGGGCAGCCGGCAGGGAAGTGAACCGATAGAGCCTATCCTGCGGGGGTGTTATGGCGGAAGTGATTTCCCTTCGAGCGGTGTTACAAGCGCGTCGCCAGCGGCAGGCGCACGAGGATTTGTGTCGCTGCATAGAGATTATCCGCGCGAGTTTGCAGTCTCACCTCGAGCAGCTGCACGCAGCGCCACCCGCTGAATGGGCGGTGCGAGCCAGGAAAATTCGCAAACTAGGAGAATTGTTAGAGTACACGACGAGCCTGCTTTAAGGGGAAGAAAGGAGTGTCATGGCAAAAGCGACCTCTTCAGCGACGAGGCAGGAAGTGACAGAAAAAAAGGCCACAGCCACGAAACCGCGCACCCGGACCAAGGCCCAGCCGTCCCCGCCTTCCTCTCCTGCTGTCAGTTCCGACGGACTCGACCCCCTGCTCGAACGACTGAGCGGTCTCGAGGAGAAAGTGACGACAGGATTGGCCACTGTGAGCAAAGAGCTGCACCTGCTCGCTGCACGATCCACCACCCCTTCACCTGACGACGGGGCGCCGGCAGAGACGGTTCTGCCGATCATTGCTGATCTCATCAAGCGGAACCTGATGGAACACCTCGCCCCGATTATCGCCACACTCAAGCGCCTGGAGGAACGGATCGGCTTTGTCAGTAACCGGCTGAAGAGCCAGCAGGGGGGGCAGGAGCGACAAAAGCCGTGGCGGCACGACCAACCACGGCATCTCCGTCCTCGCCCCTCTAACGGACAACGGGCTGGACAGGGGCAAAATTGGACCCCGCCGTCTGCCGCTTCGGTCCAAGGGCATTTTGCCCCACGTTCGTTTGGACGCGAAGGCGGGGGCACGACAGGAGAGGAAGAATAGCAGGGGGTCAGTCGAGCGCGTGCGGATCGGCGCGGAGCGCGACATCCCGCAAGATGGCGTTGAGGCGAGCTTTTTCCCGCTGCAGGGTGGAGAAAAGGGCTGCAGCGTCGGGGACCTCCGGATCCCAGTAGATTGCCTGTTCGTTGTAACGCCGTTCGAGGGCTTGGTTGTCCCGTAGGTCGTGCACGACGCGAGTCCAGTGATTCTTGCCTTCCTTGATCGTGCCAGCCTCATCGGTAGGGGTGCCGCCGAGGGCGACGATTTTGTCGAAGAGGAGGCGAACGAGGCGCTCCTGTGCCTCCGCGACCTCCTGAAGGCGCTGGGCGCCTGCTCGGTGGGGGGCCTTCTCGGCATGAGCACGGATCTGCCGTGCTAAGCGAGTTTCTTCACGGTAGCTCGCGAGGAGTTCTGCTAGCAAGGCGTGCGTATCTTTTGCTGGTGGCGTCGATCCGAGCAGGCG
>JANWXO010000431.1 GCA_025057295.1 Candidatus Binatia bacterium
TACCAGCCGCATGGGGGAAGAACTGACCCACGCCTACGAAACGTTAGGCAAACGTGACGATGTGCGCGTGATCATCATGACCGGAGCAGGACGAGGCTTTTGCTCCGGTGCAGACATCGGCGCAGAATTTCACAAGAACATCACCGAACGAGAACAGGGCGCCGCTACCGCTTCTGCACGCATCGTACACCCGCGCTCGGGTCTGCACTACGCACTCTATCACTGTCCAAAACCGACCATCGCTGCCATTAACGGTCCAGCCCTCGGCATCGGTCTCACCATGACCCTTCTGCAAGATATCCGCATCATGGCAGCCGAGGCCTCTGTGGGTGCCATCTTTGCTCGCATGGGCTTGATGCCCGAATTGGGGTCGACCTTTATGCTGCCGCGTCTCATTGGCCTGGCCAAAGCCCTCGAACTGACCTACACCGCTCGTGTCCTCAATGCCACCGAAGCGCTCGAGATCGGCCTGGTCAACCGGGTCGTGCCGGGAGAGCAATTGATGGCCGCGGTGCGGGAGATGGCAAGCCAGATCGCCGCCCTCCCCCCGCTTGCCCTAGCGGTCGCCAAACGGGCGCTCTATCAGGGAGCGGAAAGCGATTTTGACGCTGCTGTCCAGACCGAAACCTTCGGCCTCGATTACCTGTTTAAGACTCAAGATCATAAAGAGGCCGTCGCCGCGTTCCTGGAGAAGCGTCCAGCGAAGTTTCAAGGTCGCTAGTAGGGAGTTCAGTCGAGCCGAGAACTCATCTACAATAGAGGGTGAACACGTATACAGAGATAAGACAAATCCCTATGAAACCGGCCGGTTCTAGCCAGCGCAGATGTGCTCATCAGAGGAGCGGGGGAACGCAACGAGATGCTGACGCCTCTTTTCGGGTGATGCAGGGTGGAGGCATGGCCGTGACGATGGGAGCGACAATCATGCGCGCACACAATGGGACAAAATCTGACAAACTGATCAAACCTTCTGTCACCGATCAGATTTTACGTTTCTGTGCAAGCGGACGTTTTGGTGTACGGGAAGCGATCGCTGCAGCGACAACGCCGAGAAAGACGAAAAAAGCTCCACGGCAGCAGGACACGCAAGGCCAGCAAACGGGCTGATCTAGGCTACACCCCTAGCACGTCACGCATAGAATAGAGACCAGGAGGCTGATGAGCGAGCCAGAGGGCAGCTCTGAGGGCCCCACGCGCCAGGCATTCCCGGCTCTGGGCACGGTGGGTCAACTCCAAGCGCTCGCCAAAGCCGGCGAAGATCACGGTGTGGTCTCCGACTACATCGCCGCCGCGTAAGGCCATGATACCGATTTCGTCATCCCTGCGCGGCCCGGTCATCCCCTGGCGAGCCAGGGTCGCTTCTCGGTCAAAATCCCGCCCCTGTGCCGCAGCGATGATACGACCGAGCGCGAGCGCAGTACCGCTCGGCGCGTCGACCTTGAAGCGGTGATGGATTTCGACGATCTCCGGATCGAAGTCTTCCCGCAGCATCCGCGCGACCTCTTCGACCACCTTCATCAACACGTTGACCCCCACGCTCAGGTTTGGCGACATCAGCGTGCGAGTGCGCGGGGCGATCTGTTCAGCTTCCGCTCGCTGCTGGGCAGAAAATCCGGTCGTACCGATGACAATCGCCGCCCCACGCGCTACCGCGGTGCGGAGATGCGCACAGGCAGCGTCGGGAACTGTGAAATCCAGCGTGACTGTTTCGGGCGTCGCGATGGCTTCATAGTCGCTCGTCACCTGCACTCCTACCGGCCCGATCCCCGCCACTTCGCCAGCATCCTTGCCGATGGCACGCCGATCCGGCTGACCGGCCAAGACAGCGAGCGCGGCACCTTTAGCCATCGCCACGCTGTGCTGCACGATGTCGTCACCGGTGAGCGTTTCATTCCGCTGCACGCTATTCCGCAAGCGCGGG
>JANWXO010000432.1 GCA_025057295.1 Candidatus Binatia bacterium
AATGGGAGATGGGGCCGTGGGAGGCTGGCCTGCCCTCGCAAAAGGATCGGCTGATTGAAGAGCTCAGCCAGTATTTCAATATCTTTCGCCCTGCTGGGGATTACTGGGTGCGTTTTACCTATAAGGATAAAGATGGTGTCCACGAGGCGTTGTGGGACGTGAACATTTACACCAAAAAAGTCGCGGTCAAAAACGAGCTCGCGCAGCAGTTTACGGCTCCGACTTCCTAAATATGGCTGAGAGAGCGACAGCGCGGTGCAGCGGTTAAAAAGCTTGTTTTGTCACGGTCTCGCGGCCATTCTTGTCAGGTTCTGTCGCAGGGGCGGCAGTCTCTCTTCTTCCTCGCCCTTGGCTGTACAGTGAAAGGACCTGTGCGATGAGCCGGTACACCTGCGGGTTAACGATGAGTCCGAGGTGGCGGCCGCTCACCTCGCGGTTGTCCCCTGCAGGGTCGAGGCTCGCGCGCCAGTCTACTACCTCGTCTTGCTTGGAGAAGATGGAAGTGAAGCCCACACCTGCTGGCAGCGGTGAGAAGACCGTTCGGTTAAAGCTGCAGGAGCAGTGCACGCTCCCACATTGGGGGGCGGTGCGGCCCTTGAGGCGACGGAGCGGCTGTAGCAACAGGAAGGTCGAGTGCACGAGGGGGTGTATGCGCAGGGGGCGGGTGACTGGCGAGCCGAGCGCGATGACGTGGCGCACGCTGCCGGGAAAGGTGCTTCCCAGAAAACGGGCGAGCAGGCCGCCTAAGCTATGCCCGATGATGATAAGGGGGGTGGCATCGGCCTGCTGGATGTGTTCGAGCCGCCACCGTAACAGCTCTGCGGTGCGATTGGGGCAGTCGATATTCCAGTCAATCCCTGAGAAGTGTGCCCGGTAGCCCAGACGGTTGAGCCACCCTGCCATCGTCCATAGAGTCCAGTCTCCGGCAAAAAAGCCGGGGATCAAGAGCACAGGTTCTCCGCTACCCCGCGGAATGTGGGTCCCGCGGTAGACAGGATCTCGCAGCAACGCGCTCAGTTGTAGGAGGTAGTCGGTGTGAGAAACAACGAGCTGCCACGCCATAAGACGCTCTGCGCCTGAGACCAGCAGGGCGGGCGCGACGTGGGATCCCCCCACCGAACCACCGCGCCGTGGCTCGTGCGCAGGCGCACTGCTAACAGATTTTGATTACTGCAGCAAGCATAGCAGGGAGAGAGAGGGACACAAGAGGGAGAACGGTCAGGAAAGAGGACCCGCCATACGCCTCGTGACGCGGTGGGGTGCTCTCCGCCACAAGATCCTCCCGAGCTGGACGGCTAGTGCATCCATCTGCCGTCTCGTTCTTTGAGCCATGCGCCCACCTGCGGCCAGAGTTTCTTTTGCGATGTGTTGCTAACTACAACCCCGATATGGCCGGTGGGAAAGAGGAGGGTATGGGCATCTGTACTCCCGACAAGATCGGTAAAGGGGAGGCTGGAGGACGGGTGCACGACATCGTCGTGTTCAGCGATAATGTTGAGCACCGGCACAGTGATCTGTTTGAGGTCCACCTTGCGGCCGTCGAGGGCGAAGCGGCCCTGGATGAGGGTATTCTGGCGGAAAAGATTGTCGAGTGTTTCGTGAAAGACCTGAGCGGCTAAGGGCACGTCACTGTTCATCCACCGCTCGAAAAGATCGAACATCTCCGCGTATCCTGCCTGCTCCTTGTTGCGGTAGAGGTGGACATACTTATCTACCGCGTGGTGTACAGGAGCCATGGCATCGAACCCCATTTTGATGAACCACGCTGGACAGTTGCCATAGATATCGGTGAGGAGTTTTGCTGTCTGCGGGCTTATGGCGTCGAGCAGCCTGTATACAGGGATAGCCCGGTTACTCAGGTCAAGAGGGAGCGTGAGGCTGATGAGGTTTTTGACCG
>JANWXO010000433.1 GCA_025057295.1 Candidatus Binatia bacterium
TTTATCCCTGAGACAGTCCGTCGTACCGCACGACGCCTAGGGGTGCGCACCGAAGCCTCCTATCGCTTTGAGCGTGGAGTCGACCCAGAGGGAACCGTCTCTGCGCTTGACCGCGCTGCCGCGCTGCTCGTCGAGCTTGCCGGCGGG
Organism: Candidatus Binatia bacterium; assembly: GCA_025057295.1. Classification (GTDB taxonomy): domain Bacteria; phylum Desulfobacterota; class Binatia; order Bin18; family Bin18; genus JANWXO01. Next base: position 148 of record JANWXO010000433.1, read on the forward strand.
CAGGTAAGCCGTGGCGTCATCGACCAGTATCCGCACCCACTCCAGCGGCCCCCCATTGTGCTCCGAACAGAGCGTGTGACAGCCCTGCTCGGCACGGCGATGACGCGACAGGAGATCGCGCCCACTCTGCGCAGGCTAGGCGCGACGGTCACACGCCATCGTCGGGGTCTCTGGCATGTAGTCGCTCCGTCATACCGTGCCGACCTCACCCAAGAAGCAGATCTCATCGAAGAAATCGCCCGGTTACGCGGCTACGACACCGTCCCAACTCTGCTTCCGCGCGCCGCTCTACATGGGAGTGAACAAGACCAGGACGGCTTTTGGCACAAACGGATACGGACCTGCTTGACAGCCCAAGGCATGGTCGAGATGCTCAATCTGAGTTTCACCTCGCCTCGCCTCAACACGCTCTTCCCTGGGCTCTTGCCCGAGGCAGCTTCGATCGCGATCGTCAACCCGTTGTCCACTGAAGACTCCGAGTTGCGCCGTAGCCTCTTGAGCAACCTCACCCGGGCGCTTCAACACAACATCCGCCAGGGAGCATCCTCGGTGGCAGCTTTTGAGTTGGGGAAGGTTTTTTCTCAGGAGCGCACCGCTCGTCAGCAGCAAGAGCGCTGGCATCTCGGGGGAGTCGTATGGGGCGCCGTGCCGGCTGCCGAGCTTGGGGGAAAGCCGCGCATGGCCGACTTCTGGGACCTGAAAGGAATCCTGGAGGCGCTCTTTGAAACTTTACATTGCGAAGCGCACATACGGTGGGAGCGGGCTGGAGAAGTACCTTTCCTGCACCCCGGCAAATCCGCGCTGTTAACTGCCGACAGTACAATGATCGGCTGCATGGGTGGGCTTCACCCCGGGCATAGTGCCGAACTCGGTTTGATGCAGCCGCCGTGGGTTTTTGAACTTGACTGCACCGCGTTGCTTCACTATGCTCGTGTGGCTACTCGCTATCAGTCCCTGCCGCGATTTCCTGCGATTGTACGGGACCTTGCGATTGTGGCGGAGGAAGAGCTGCCGGCACAGGCGGTGGTGGATGTCGTGAAGGAACTTGCCCACCCATGGATTATCAATATACAATTATTTGATCTCTACCGTGGAGGCTCTATCCCCGCGGGGAAGAAAAGCCTTGCGTATTCTCTTTCCTATAGGGCTTCCGATCGTACCTTGACTGCGGCGGAGGTGAATGCTGTTCATACTCAGGTTGTCACGCATATTGTGCATACCCTAGGAGTCGAAGTCCGGACGTGAATGGCTGGATGTGGTGATGACAGGAGAGGTGCTACGATGACCAAGGCAGATATCGTCGAGCGCATTTACGAAAAAGTTGGCTTTTCCAAGAAAGAAGCAACCGATGTGGTCGAGTCGATCTTTGAGATTATCAAAGGCCGACTCGAACAGAGCGAAAAAGTGAAGATTTCCGGATTTGGCAATTTTGTGATCAACGCCAAGCGCCCCCGCAAAGGGCGCAACCCTCAGACTGGCGAAGAAATCACCATTTCGGGCCGCCGCGTGCTCTCTTTTAAGCCGAGCCCGGTGCTAAAAAAGGCGATTAACCCCGCTTAAAATTCATCCGCATACCGTGGAACCGGTCGAACTCCCCAATAAACTCTACTTCAGAATCGGCGAGGTAGCAAAAATCGTCGGGGTCAAGCCGTACGTTCTGCGCTACTGGGAAACCGAGTTTGCCGTTCTCAAGCCGGGTAAAACCCCGTCTCGCCATCGTTTGTACCGGCGCCGGGATGTAGAAA
>JANWXO010000434.1 GCA_025057295.1 Candidatus Binatia bacterium
CGGTTATGTATAACGGTGTTCAATTATACACCAGGTGAGGTATCATGGACACTCAGAGGGCAGGGTGTTGCCGAGAGCGCCTCACCCACCGTTCGCTGTCTTGAGGGGTGCGGGCTGCGATTAGGGTCTTACTCATCACCCTCCCCTGCGTCTCGACGGAAAACCTCGCACAAACGCCTCCTCCCCTCGCCTCTTTCAGCACGGCACCTCTCTCTGGCTCGGCCACGACGATATCGAGCGAACGACCGAGCGCTTCGGCGTCGGTTCTCGCTCCGAGACGGTGCCTGGTCTACTACGGTTTTTTCCTCATCCAACTGGACGCGTTTCCTGAAGCTCTGTCCTTTTCTAAAAAGTTCCAAAAGCAACAGTGCTGCCCCGTCAAAAGCGATAAAATATTTGCCTGCCTCAAAAACAGACGGTCGCCAGTCGATCTTATCCTCTATTACCGATTGAGGGACCACGGTGAAGATATGATTTTTCGCCCCATCAAATCTGACACAGGCGGAGATTCTCCATCTTGATAAAGGCGCAGTCCACCGCGGCGACTGTGTACAGCGGGATAGCCTATGCGCACGAAATAGAAGGCCCGACCAGGATATTTTTCCCATCCCTTAAGCGTAGCCTCGACCACGTCTTGCCCGAGAAAGATCTCTTCTGATTCCATTTCGATGGCCGCTACCTGGCCTCTATACCGTGGGTCCCACGCCTTCAGTCGGGCCAGTACACGTCGAGAAGGTCTTCTCACCGCTCCTTCCATCCCTTGCGTTCTCGTCGCCAAGCGTTTCGCAGCACTCTTTTTCCCTTCCATATCTCGCCCCCTGACGGTCCACGCCAGCTTTCGCCTGTCCTCCCCGGATTCAGATGCGAGGCTCCGCCCTGTCGGTCTTAAGCTGAGACCGCCCCGCCGTTCCTTTGCACTCCCCTCCTTAGCACCTGAGCGTGACATCCGGGGTCACTCCTGCTCGACAATTTTTCGTGCCTCTGCTCGCACCTTCTCCCGTAACGCCTCGGGTTGCACCACGCACACGCCCCCACCGAAATGCAAAATCCAGCCGACCAACTCGGGCGTATCTGCTACTCGCAGGCACATGCGCAGGTGCCCGTCCCGCAGCTCCGTCACCGACCGACTCTCGTGCCAGATGTTTCCCCTGACCCAGGCAGCAGCGGATCCGATCGACGGCACACATACGGACATCCCGACGCCGATGGCAGTAGCCGATCATATACAGCACCCCCCGGGCAGACCACAGATCGTGTGGGGATGGCGGGCGTAGTCCCCGGACAGCGAGGCGGCCAGCTCGCGCAGAGTCGACCCCTCTGGGCGCTCGAGGTCTTTGCAGCAACAGCCATTGGCGAGTGACCCGGTTCGTGCGTGACATAGGACAGCAAGCAGAACTGCGCCCCCGGCCAGGAGACGCGTCAGGTCCTCCGGCTTCGCGCCTCATCGCGCACCGCCTGCAGGTTGATCACTTCCGCCACTTCGTATTGGGGGGGCAGGCTGCCGTGAACAGGGCGGAGGCGCACGTGGGCGGGGAAATAGCCACAGCGGCCGTGCAGCTCGGCGAGGAGCACGACGGCGATGAAGTTCAACGACGGCGGGTTGACCAGCAAGGGAAGCGTCTGCCACTCCTGTGCGGAGAGGCCGACTTGCTCGATCAGTGCCCGCACCTGGGGTACCAGAGGCAGTTGCGGATCGATCTGGCAGGGGATTGCAATCACCCGCTCTACGGCGCGGCCGGTCAAGGTCACGATCTGCTGCAACTGGTCAGGGGTCAGGGGATGGGCAAAGTTGAGGAGAATCACGCCGGTCGCCCTTTCTTAAAAGGGTTGACAACACTGATCCCTGGGGTCTTTTTGCAGTCTCGTTCGTTTTCGGTGCTGTGAATGCC
>JANWXO010000435.1 GCA_025057295.1 Candidatus Binatia bacterium
CATCAAGGCCATGCGCACCGAGGATGTCGCCAGCGTAGCCACGATGGACAACATCACCGGCACTGCCGACGGCATCGCGGTAGAGCCGTTCATGAAAGAAGTCCCACAGACTCAGGAGGAACTGACCGCCCTGAAGAATAGTCTCTTCAGCAATCCCACATATGTGGACTGGCTGGTCTCCCGCGATGGCACCGGCCTCCTCATCATGGCCAAGATGGAACCTTCAAAGGGGACACTCGAGGGAGTGGCCAGGCGGGCCGCGATTTACCAGACGCTCCGGGAGATGATCCAAGCACAGAAAGACGCCGGTGCGCCCGAGGAGTTTCACATTGCTGGGCGCGGCGCCATGGAGGTAACGTTCTCGGAAGATGCTCGCCAGGACATGGCAAGATTCATGCCCCTCGTCCTGATCATCGTCACTGGCACGCTCTATCTGACGTACCGCAGCCTGCGCGGCGTGCTCTTGCCCTTCCTGGTCGTCGTCGCGTCCGTGATCTGGACGCTGGGGACCATGGCCATGGTGGAGGTGCCGATGTACTTCATTTCCACCATGATGCCGGTGATTCTGCTGGCGAACGGTGTCGCGTACGGCATCCACATCCTGAGCCGCTACTACGACGAACTCTTGGAGCATCCGGGCGTCCCGGCGACCGACGCGGTGTTGACAGCCATGCAGGAGATGTGGTCGCCAGTGCTCTTCGCTGCCCTCACCACCATGGCTGGATTTCTCTCTTTTCTCACTGCCGCCATGCTGCCGCTCCGTTTCTTCGGTCTGTTCACCGCCATCGGCATCTTCGTGGCACTGGTTTTTTCCCTGACTTTTCTCCCAGCAGCCCTGGCGATGCTACCGCCCACGGTCAGTCGGAGTGTACGCCGTCAGCTGAGCCGCAGCGAGGATCGGGCTGCCACTGGCTGGGCAGCGTACATCCTCACCCGCATCGGCCGCGGGGTGGCACGCCATCCTTTGCTGGTCTGGGCACCGACTGTGATCCTGATCAGTATTTGTCTGGCAGGCATCCAACGCATAGAAGTCGATAGCTCGTGGATCCGGTCGTTTCACTCGCGCAGCCCAGTGCGCATTGCCGACGAAGTCCTGCGCGAAAAATTTCAAGGCACTTTGCCGACCTATGTGGTTATCGAAGGGCACGCACCCGATCTGCTGAAGGATCCAGAGCTGTTACAAAAACTCGACCGTATGCAGGCTGAGATCGAGCAAGATCCCAGCGTAGGCGGCTCGCTCTCGATCGCCGAGTTCCTCAAGCGCATGCATCGAGTGATGAACGAAGACCGTCTGGAGATGGAAGTGGTGCCAACCTCGCGCGATCTCATTTCCCAGTACCTCCTCTTGTACTCCTTCTCCGGCGACCCTGATGATTTCGACGAGGTCGTAGACTACGACTATCAACACGCCAACGTGGCGTTTTATCTGCGCTCGGACAGTACGCAAGACATTCTCCGCGTGGTTCACAAGCTGCAGGACTATGCGGAAAGAGAGTTTGGCCGCGCGGCACAGGACGAGGGTGCGGGTGAGAGCCGGCAAGACCCGCTCTCCCTGCGCTTCGGGCGTTGGCTTGGTGGGGTTGAGCCGACGATCACCGGCTGGGAGACCAACAGCGGATTCCGTATTGGCTTTGCCGGTCCCGGGTATTTCACGCACCGCTTCAGCGAACTCGTGGTTGCTGGCCAGCTCTCTAGCTTGGTCACCTCGTTGGTGACTGTTTTTGTGTTGACCGCTCTGATGTTTCGTTCCCTTACTGCTGGCGTGCTCAATGTCATTCCGATCAGTCTGGTGATGGTCTTCAGCTTCGGGGTCATGGGGCTCCTGCACATCCCGCTTGAGGTCGGCCGTTCGCTCACTGCCTCCA
>JANWXO010000436.1 GCA_025057295.1 Candidatus Binatia bacterium
GTCAACCGTAATTGTGTGACATTTTCGGTTGGTAGTGATCTTTTTGCTCCCGTAGCGGGCGGCCGCTTTGGTGTACCGGCCCCGACGGCGTTGTCCCGACTTTTGCCTTTCCAACGCCTTTGGGCTATACCAGCCTTGCGTGTTGTCATGCGCACGAAAGGAGAGGGTCATGCTGTTATACCTCGACACCGGACGGGCGCCGAACCCACGGAAAGTCCGCATCTACCTCGCCGAGAAGGGGCTCACGCTCCCAACCAAGGAAGTCAACCTGCGCGCTGGCGAGCAACGGTCGCCGGAATTTCTGCGCAAGAACCCTTTCGGTGGGGTGCCCATCCTGGAGCTCGATGACGGCACCATCATCCCCGAATCCCTCACCATCATCGAATACTTAGAGGAACTCTACCCGACCCCGCCGCTGATTGGAACTGACCCCGTGTCACGTGCGCTCACGCGTGCCTGGGAACGCCGGTGCGAGATCGGCGTGTATCTGCCGGCCTCGCGCATGGTGCTTTCCCAAGGGGAAGTGTCTGAACATGCGCGCCAGACGCTGGTGGCGCGTCTCGCCTTGGTCAACGCCGGGCTAGCAGGGCGCGACTGGGTCGCCGGGCGGTTTTCCATCGCCGACATTACTCTGTTTATCGGCCTGGAGACCGCGTTCCGCGATCGGTTTGTCCTCGATCCCACGTGGACCAACCTCAGCCGCTGGTATGAGGCGATGAAGGCACGCCCAAGCGCCAGCGCGTAATCGTCGCTGCGGCGCATCCTGCGGGTATGCGAGGGTTCGTCCTCTTCTTGGCGGTCTCCTATTTCGTGCAGGGGCTTGCCGACCTCTCGGCCGGGCTGGCCCAGCAACCGGTTTTGTACCTGCTCAAGGAAGAGATGCACCTGAGCGCTACCCAGGTCGGCCTCTTTTTCGCCCTGCTCAGCCTCGGGTGGACGATCAAACCATTCTACGGGCTCCTCTCCGACCTGTGCCCCCTCGCCGGTTTTCACCGCAAGAGTTACCTCTTATGCATGAGTGCGGTTGGGACCGGTAGCTGGTTGGCGCTCTCTCTGCTCCCGCCCCAATACGCTCTCGTGCTGCTCCTCTTGACGCTCTGCGCTGTGACGCTCGCCTTTTGCGACGTTATGATCGACGCGCTGATGGTAGCAACCGGTCGCCCGCTCGGACTCACCGGCAGCTTTCAGGCAGTGCAGTGGATAGCGATCAGCTTGGCCTTTACCGTTGCTCAACTCGGAGGTGGCTATCTGGCCACCTATGCCGTGCCGCAACACGTGTTCCTCCTGTCCGCCAGCTTCCCGCTGACGACTTTTCTGGCCACACTCAGATACGTCCGTGAGCCACGGAGGCAGAGCGAGCGTGACAGCTTGCGGGGTACCAGGAGTGCGCTCTGGCAGGCCGCGCGATCGCGTCGCTTGTGGGTGGTGATGGGATTTTTATTTTTTTGGAACTTTAGCCCTTCGCTGGCTACCCCACTGGTGTATTACCAAGTGGACGTGCTGCAGTTCTCGAAAGTGTTCGTTGGCACTTTGGGAGCGCTCCACCATGCGGCAGGAATCCTGGGCGCGCTCGTGTTTCTCCTTTACTGCCGCACCCTACCGCTCGACACGCTGCTCTATGGTGCAGTGGGTCTCGGTGTTGCCGCCACGCTCAGTTTTCTCGGTCTTCTCGGACCAAAGACCGCTGTCGTCATCTTTGCCGTCTCTGGTGCCATCTCTCAGTTCACTCACCTCGCTGTGCTCGATCTGGCAGCGCGCTCCTGCCCGGCCCGTGTTGAAGGCACGGTCTTTGCCCTGTTGATGTCAAGTCTCAACCTCGGGCGGGCTGGA
>JANWXO010000437.1 GCA_025057295.1 Candidatus Binatia bacterium
CTTGAGGGTCCCTGTGGCAGGAAAGGGATGCATGCCGTACACCACGCCCGTTTCCTCCATCGCGTGCCACAAACGCTCATACTTGGGTTGGAGCGGATAGTTGCCCATGGCGTCGATAGGACGGACGAGTCCGACACGGCAGCCTTTGTCCGCTACGCGGTACAGCTCCTGCTCCGCAAACTTGGGATCCTGCATGGGGAGCAGCGCGGCAAAATAGAGCCGCTCCGGATTCTCCTGACAGTACTCGTACGCCCAGTCGTTGTATGCCTTGCACATCGCCCGCGCCCCGACGGCGTCCTGCAACCACGGGTAGGTATCGATGTCGGTCGGGATAATCATCACCTGATCGATTCCCTGGATGTCCATATCCCGCAGCCGGGCTTTGGGTTCGTACGAGCCCTTGTGATCCAAGTAGTCGGCCTGCTCCCGCGTGATAGCCGTCTTGGGGTTGAGATTGCGCACGTTGAAGGCCCGCTGGATGTCGTGCTTGAGACCTGGTCCGGCAAGGGTCAGCACATTCACGATCCCCGGCGTGCCACCGATGCGCTGAGAACCGATACCGACACCGGCTTTGCCGTTCACGATCAACTGCTTACTCTCGGCATCGAACCACATGGTCGCCTTGAGGGCTTCGAGTTCATCTCTGGTGAGCCACTCCTTCGCTCGCTCCCAGATCCAGGGAGGCTCGGTAATGTGCGCATCGCAATCAAAGGTCGGAAAGTTCTTCGTCATAGGGGTGAATCGCTGTAAGGGCATACCCTCCCTCCTTCTCGTTTCGCTCTGATCACGCTGTGGTACGATTGCAACCACAGACTCCCGCCGACGTCAACACCCAGGCACTACCCAAAGCCCAGCGATGCCGGGGATGTGCATCCCACACCTTCTCGTCTCGTGCCCCTACTGTAGCAGAGGCTCGGTCGAGAGGATATCCTGTGACAGGAGAAAGGAGTGCAACACCCCCATGGCAGACAATCGGCCGCGTTTCGCTGTGATCACGGAGAAGGGCTTAGCTGATCTGCGCAAGTTGATCGGTGTGCCGGTGGAGGATTCGGTGGAACCGTGGTGCTACGAGGCCACCCGCGACAATATCCGCCACTGGGCCCACGGTATCGGCGATGACAACCCGTTGTGGTGCGATCCTGCCTATGCCGCCCGCTCTCCCTATGGTCGGCTCGTTGCCCCCCCGTCGTGTCTCTTAGCACTGAAACGTCCATTAAGCGGCTACGTCGCTGGCCTGCCGGGCGTCCACGCCATGTTCGCCGGCATTGACGTCACGTGGTACCGACCTATGCTGCTAGGCGATCAGTTCACCACCAAGGCGTGGCTGAAGGACCTTGTCGAGCATCAGACACGCTTCGCCGGTCGTGCTATTCAACAGATCTACCATGCAGAATTTTACAACCAGCGCGGAGAGCTCGTCGCTGCAGGAGACAGCTGGTGCTTCCGCACCGAGCGCGACACCGCTCGCGAACAGGGACAGAAATATGCGGCAACGAAGGCAAAGCAGCCGGTGTACTACTCCCGCGACGACTTGGCGCGGATCTTCGCGTTGTACGAGGCCGAGGAAATCCGTGGAGCGACCCCCCGCTATATCGAGGATGTCCAGGTTGGCGAGAAGCTGCCCACGATGGTAAAGGGACCGATGACGGTCACCGGCTTTATCGCCTTCGCCCAGGGCTGGGGCGGCCTCTATATCCGGGCGAACAAGCTGGCGTGGAAACAGCTGCAGAAACACCCGGGATTGGGCATTCCCAACCGGTTCGGCATTCCGGATGTGCCGGAGCGGGTACACTGGGAGGATGAGCTGGCCACCTTAGTCGGGACTC
>JANWXO010000438.1 GCA_025057295.1 Candidatus Binatia bacterium
AACTGAAAATGTTTGCCGTCCCAGGAGAAGGGTCCGGGATCGGTCCACGCCTTGAGGATCAGGTCGGTCGCTTCGCGAAAACGCTCACGGGCAAAGGTGGGATTGATGTTGTAGGAGTAGTATTCCGGACCGCCACCGACGACGAATCCGGCGTCGAAGCGTCCGTGCAACATATTGTCGAGCATGGCAAACTCTTCGGCGATTTTCAGCGGCACCTCGTACAGCGGCAGGGCGTTCCCCAGCACCATGACACGAGCCTTCTGCATCCGCTGCGAGAGGGCGGCAGCGATGAGGTTGGGGGAGGGCATCAGCCCGTATGCGTTTTGGTGGTGCTCGTTAATCACCACGCCATCGAACCCCAGCTCGTCTGCGTAGACGAGCTGATTGATATAACGCTGGTATACCTCGGGGCCGCGTTGCGGATCGAACAGGCTATTTGGGCATGTCACCCAGGCGGTATCGTACTTCTCCTCGAAGTCAGCCGGCAGATACGGCCATGGCATGAGGTGGAACATCCAAAACTTCATGGCGGCCTCCTCTCGGTGAGCGCTCGCTTGCCATCTACCACATCGATTTTCGCCACGAAAGGGGTCGCGTCCCTATGTCCCTAAGGTGTGAGGACGAGGGGGGGGCATGACACTCCCGCGACGAACATCGTGAGGGCCGGTGAAGGGCACCCACCTATCATCTGCGCCGTGCGGCGGGTACAATCCGCGACAATGTTGCCGGGGAGAGGAGGCCCACGGATGAACCACATTCCTGCCGATCTGCTGGAGTTCATGGAAACATTGCGCGTCCCCAAGGGAGTCAATCCAGCTGAGCTGCTGCAAAGGTATGACAGTCTGATGAACGGGAACCCACCGCCAGTGGGTGCGGTGCACGAAGACGTGCTCCTGCGTGAGGTGGCTGGCTGGCGACTCACCGCCGATATCGCCGTGCCGTTCGGTGGAGGCCCACATCCAGTCCTTGTCTACTTCCACGGTGGCGGCTGGACAATGGGGAGTCCGAAGACACACCGCCGGGTCGCGCGAGAATTCGCTGCTGCCGGCTATCTCACGGTCAACGTCGACTACCGCCGTGCACCTAAGCACCGCTTCCCGGCGGCGTTCGATGACTGTGTGTTTGCCACCCAGTGGGCGGCACGATACGCGGGCCAGTATGGGGGAGATCCACAGCGGCTGGCGGTCGGGGGAGACTCCGCTGGGGGCAATCTGGCCGCTGCCGTGTTAGCCCACTATGGTCAGCAAGGTAGCTTGCAGCTCAGAGCAGGGGTGTTGATCTACGGCGTCTTCGACTACCACAAAGCGATCGGTGCGTTAGGGATGACCGGACCAGATACCCAATTCTACTTACCGGTCGAGGCATACGAGGCGCTGCGTGGCGACTATCGCGTGAGTCCCCTCTATGCCTGTGCAACGTTTCCACCCTGTTATATCGGGGTGGGGACGAAAGACCCCTTGCTGCCCGAGTCACTGGCTCTGGCCGCCGCCTTGCAGGCGGCGGGGATTGCCCACGACTTGCATGTCATCGAGGGCGCGCCGCACGGGTTTTTTCAGTTGCCTCCGCTGCCAGCATATGGGGAGGGCTACCAGCGGGCGACGACCTTCCTCCGGCGCTCCCTCCAATGCTGAGCAGGTGCCGTTGCGCCCGAACTAACGCTTGCCGTAGGCGAGCTGGTGTCCCTTCCGCTGGGCGTAGATGTAGGCTTCGAGCGCGCGCATCTTCGGGTCATCGGGTGCGAGCACCTGGCCCCGCACTGGGTGTTCGATGCACCAGTTGATCATATCCCGGAGCAGTGCCACGCG
>JANWXO010000439.1 GCA_025057295.1 Candidatus Binatia bacterium
GTACGATCTCATCATCAAGAACGGTACCGTCATTGACGGGTCTGGGCTGCCGCGGTTTCGCGCCGACGTGGGCATTCGTCAGGGCAAGATCGTTACGATCGGCAAGATCCGCGAGTCTGCGGCAGAAGTGATAGACGCCGAGGGGCATGTGGTGGCCCCGGGCTTTATCGACGCCCACACCCACATGGACGCGCAGGTGTTTTGGGACCCCCTCGGCACCTGCTCGTGCTGGCACGGTATTACCAGTGTCGTGATGGGCAATTGCGGGTTTTCGCTGGCCCCCTGCGGGGAGAAGGATAAACTGTTGGTGATGCGCAACCTGGAACGAGCCGAAGACATTGCCGCCGAGGCGATGGAAGCGGGTATCAGATGGAGCTGGACGACGTTTCCAGAGTACCTCGATGCGCTCGAGCGCCAGCCCAAAGGGATTAACTACGCAGCCTACCTCGGCCATTCCGCCCTGCGGACCTACGTCATGGGTGAACGGGCCTTTACGGAGGCGGCGACGGAGGAAGACCTCGAAGCGATGAAGCACGAGTTGCGCGAGGCGATCCGTGCCGGGGCCATTGGCTTTACCACCTCGCGCACCCGTAACCATCAGACGTCCGATGGACAGCCGGTGGCGAGTCGGCTGGCGACCTGGGACGAGGTGCGGCAGTTGGTGGGCGTTATGGGAGAGCTCAATGCGGGGATCTTCGAGATCGCCGGTGAAGATACCGGTTTGCATCCTGAACGGATTCATGACTATCTCGCTCGCCTCAAAGCGCTGGCCGTCGATACCGGGGTGCCGGTGACGTTCGGCATGTTCAGCAGCCGCAAAGCGCCCGATTACTGGCGGCCGTTTTTTGCCCTGGCGGATGAAGCGAACGCGGCTGGGGGGCGCATGTTCATTCAGGTGCACAGCCGCTCGCTCAACGTGCTGCTGTCGTTTGAAACCGTCACCCCCTTTGATAAGCTCCCGGTCTGGCGGGACATCCGGCGGTTGCCGTTGGCAGAACAGGAGGCCAAGCTGCGCGACCCGCAGATCCGTCAGCAGCTCGTCGCGGCGGTGCACCAGACCCCCCGCAGCCGAGACCGGGGAGTCGGAGCGGAACCGCGGGCGGCCAATTTCAAGTGGCTCTTCCCTATGGACAAGCCGCTGCCTCCCTATCGCTCCATCGCCGAGATCGCCAGTGAGGAAAAGAAGGATCCAGTTGAGGTGTTCATCGACCTCGCGCTCGCCAAGCGGCTCAAGCAGTTCTTCTTGCAACCCCTGGCGAACGAGAATGAGGACTATACCCTCGAGATGATCAAACATCCCCGCTCGGTGGTGACCTTCTCGGATTCGGGTGCCCATGTCTCCCAGATCATGGACTCCTCGCTGCAGACTCACCTGCTGAGTTATTGGGTGCGCGAGAAACAGGCGCTGACGCTCGAGGAAGCCGTGCGTATGTTGAGCTTCGTTCCCGCCTCGTATTGGGGCCTGACAGGTCGCGGCCTCTTGCGGGAAGGGTGGGCGGCGGATGTCGTGGTGTTCAACCCCGACACCATCGCTCCCATGATGCCGGAGGTGGTGTACGATTTACCGGCAGGCGCACGCCGCCTCAAGCAACAAGCGACGGGTGTGTTAGCGACGATCGTCAACGGGCAGGTGCTCCTGCGTCAAAATGAGCATACGGGTGCGCTGCCTGGACAGGTGTTGCGTGGGCCGTTGGCCCGCCGCTAAACCCAGGGGGTAGACACGCATCCTGGCCGTGTCTGCCCCGCCCTCCGCTGACGATCCGACAGGCTCCCTGAACAGAGCGCGGGCACGTCT
>JANWXO010000043.1 GCA_025057295.1 Candidatus Binatia bacterium
TCTGCCAACTGAGCTACGCGGGCAACTCGCGCTGATCGCAAAAACGACCAGCGGGATTCCGCCGGTCCTGCCACCGTATGATATGGCACGCCGCGGAAAAAGATCAAGGCCGAGACCGTGTGCGTATTCGCAGAGGTGAAGCCCTATGGTCTGGCTTTACCGTGCGGAGGCGCGACGCTGCCATCTCTAGGCATGAGGTATTCTCGCGGGTATCACCTGCGGACGGGTCAAGGCAAAACGCAGCACACAAGTGTAGCTCAGCGAGAGAGACGACCGCGCTCTTGGAGAAGCCGGCAGACCGAACTACGACGGCCGGAGCGGCCGAAAGCAGACTACCAATTTCCTTCATAGAAGGCCGGCGCACGCAAGATCCGGAATGGATTGGCAGCCCGCTTTCGGAAGTGCTTCAGTTGGGCATCGTCCTCAATCAGCTGCACCACTTCAACCCATTTGGGATGCTCGTCAGTCCAGAGCGGGTGGCGAAGCACGAGCAATTTTCGCTCTCGATCTTTGCGGAACGCGATCAGGCCTCCTCTCTGCTGGGGCCCCGACCAGCCTAAGGCGGTGAGCGTCCGTGCAACAGGCGCCTCATCCCCGTGGACGAGCGGCGTCCATGGATTGGGAGCGTCGTTCTCCCACGGCTCGGTCAAAGAAATGACGGCCGACGGAGAGCGCGCCAAGCGCGCCATATCGAGCGCGAGCCTCCAGTCAAGGAGGCCGTGGTAGGGCATATTCAGGTAATCGCGAAGGCAGCGATGGCACGAGGAGTCGCACTGCTTGCGGTGCTCCTCCGCAGCCCACGACCGCCCAAGAGTGCCGTTCTCGAGGTCGGCGTGCTCGAGCAACGCCTGAAACCAGGCCGACTGTCCGAGGGCAGTAGCGTACCCGGCCCCATTCTCAAGATGATCTGCCAAGAAGACTTCAGCCTCCGGGCCGGCAGCCCCTTTGAAGGTGCGCATTCCGACATCGAGTTCGTTCGGCTCGACGTCGAGCCATGTCGTGGCCGCTGCCCGGAGAAAGAAGGCGAAGGAATACCACGCGGCGCGCCCTTCAGCGCAGGTTGGAAGAGCGCGCAGCCCGCACGGCCAGTCGCGAATTCCTACCAGCAGAAGGTCCGTCACTCGGCGCGAGAGCAGGGAGACATAGTATTTCGGCCCGCTCAGCCTGACATTGCCTCGTTGTTCTTCCGTACTGGGGCGGTCGACCCCCCAGAGATTGTTGGTCGGAGCACTTTGAACCTTTTGAACCTTTTGGAATGGAAATCCACCCTTTCCGCCGTCATCGTTGATGATCAACACCTCATCTTTCGCTCGTCGGATGATGGTGTTGTCGACCTCGTGGTCGGCAAAGCTGGCCAGGTCGACCGCGAGCGTCGGGCGGCTTGCCCGAGGAAGCCATTCGAATTGCCCGTCGTACTCCTTGGGCGTGGGGTACGCAATATACCCTTTCGGTTCGCGCGCATCGAGAAGCAGCATCTGCTTTTCTTCGCAGATCGGACATCGCTGAGACGGCGCTGGCGGGTTGTCCTGATAGAGACAGGGCGAATGTCTTCCTCGCTGGACCGATTGACAGTTGGCGCAAAACCCGAGCGGCCTCGGGTTTCGCTCGGGCAGCGAAGGCGCGAAGCCCGGCGCCCAGTTCACCCGATTGCCCCGAGGCAGCAACTCAACAACCCCAAGAGCAGTGTAGACCGCTTTGTCGCGCACGGTCTCTGAGCCGGGCGCATACTGACTGAGCGCAATTGCCGCTTCTCGATCGATCGCGCCCTTTGGCGGCCACGGAACAGGAGATGTCGGCCAGCGGGTATAGAGTGTCCGAACATTGGTGGGAAATCCGAACATTGGGAGAATTCCTGCCGCTGCCAGCCGCTCGCTCAGCTGCTGCTGGATATAGCGGTCACTCGTTGCAACTTCATCGATCTTGAAAAGAAGTTCTTCGCGGAGAAACTGCAGCAGCTCCTCGTATGAGTGCGTATTATCCTCGCTTCCTGCACACAGCACATCTATGATTTGCCGAATTTCGGGCTCATGCGCCGGAGCGAAAATCCAGTCGCGGATACGGGGAGCAACAGACTTCCACTCATCAACTGTGCCGAACTCACCATGGACGCTGTCAGCTGACGGAGCGCTCGCCGGCGATGCCGCCTGAAAGGCCCGCCGCAGCACCTCTTTCGCAAGTACACGGCGAAGGATCTCTTTGCTTTTGAGATCAACGTATGGTGGAGGCGGCGGGTCACCTGTCATCGACTCAGGATGCTGGAAGTAGTAGTCGTCGTGCGTGCGGCCTCGGCAGAATGTGAACGCAAACGACACGCCAAGGCCGCGACGCCCAGCACGACCGACCCGCTGTTGGTAGTTGAAACGGCGCGGCGGCATATTCGAGAGCATCACCGCATTGAGCGATCCGATATCAACCCCTGCTTCCATCGTCGTTGTCACGCTGAGCAGATCGATTCCTAAAGCTGGCCTCTTTGTGCTCTCTTCAGGAAGAAAGATCTCCTGGAACCAACGCTGACGTTTGATCCGGTCATCATCATCAGTCTGACCGGTCAGCTCTTCTGCATGCATCCGGAACTCAACTCGTTTTGGCTCGCTCACAAGCAGGTTGTAATAATCAAAAGCCTCACTTGCATAATCCTGCTTCAGTTTGGGGCGGCTAACACGACCATCCGAACTGTCCGGACATTCAGGACAATACTGAGCATTGTAAAGGTAGAAGCTGTTGCATTGGGGGCAGCGCCACCCAAGCACTCTGCTGTTTGCCTTCGCTCCATCATTCGGCTTGCTCACAGGCATAAACAGCAAATGATCCGGATTGAGAGCAATTCCATCATCTGCCTCGATCGCCGCGCCCGAGCGCCGCAAGATCTCAGAAATCCGCTTCGGATCGAGGCCAAGGAAGCGAACATAGCGCTCCGCATATTTCGGCAAACGGTCCTCTTTTCCTTGACGATGAAAATCCGAGTAGCTATGCCGTTTGCGAGTAGCGAGCAACCGGATAACGGCGTGACACGCATCTCGCTCGAGATCAGAGAGCGCATCATCATAATCGAATGTAAGATATCCAAGCCCGAGCGCCTCACATGATCGCGCAAGATGCGGATAGAGATTGAAGAGGATCGCCTCTGTCAGAAACGCCTCGAGGCGTTGCCGATACTCCCGTTCAGCAATCCCACTGCCTTTCTGCTGAGGAACGCCTTCCTCATCCCACTCAAAGCATTCGAACCAGTCAACCCCATTATTGTTTATTCCCCTATAGCGCAAGGCTTCATGTCGAGGACCGCCAGGATTGATCCCAAGCCGGAGGAGCTTACTCCAAATCCGTGACCGCAGCTCGGTCAACGGCAGCTGATTCGGATACCACTGCACCAGCTTTTCAACGAATCGGCGCTTTTCTTTGTTCGTAGCCTCCCGATCATCAAGCCAATCTTGGAGCTCCGCTCTCAACGCCGCATCGATCGACTGGGCAAATTCACGTGCCTGAGCACGAAGATCGGCTGGTGCAAACTCAGCCAAGTCGCATGCCAAGCGCGGATTAACGACACGAATATAGCCTGCTTGGCGCGAGTGCTCCGCATCTCGATCCTTCAAGAAGGCACGAAATCCATTCCAAAACTCTGAGGCTGAGTGAACCAAAAGCCCCCGAACGATGTCGCGATAGTGATTGAGCTCCATTCCGGCTGCCAGCTTAGCGGCGTCTTGCCGGCTGTCGGAGAAGATGACAAGCTTCCGCAACGAATCGTCGAGGGAGCCGATCTCACGGTAGAGCGCCCCGGCGAGCACCTGCGCCGACCGCTGGAACGTCGTGCGATGAATGCGGATCGCTGAGCGATAGTCCCCTTTTCGGTTTGAGAAACGGTAGTCGAGGTCACAACGCGGGCACTTTGCCGGCAGAGCAGGAGCGGACTCTACATCGACGCGGCTATTCGGAGCGCTGATCGTGTAGATCCAGCCTGCAACCTTGTCATCCTCTTCTCTCCATCCATGAACAAGGACGCCGCGGAAGACATTGAGAGACGCTCGCTTCCATTGATGTTTGAGCGAACGCTCGGTCCACTCCTCATCGATCGGCGCGAAGTCGCGTCGGGGCCAGAAGACCGCGTAGTTGCCGTAGGTATTCGACAAGTTGACGCGATCGGGCATTGCATCGAGGTCGGGCTGGTCGGGGGAGAGCACCTCGAATTGTGCGGTCCCTATTCCTCCTCGGCTACGAAATCCACCGAGAAACACGTCCCCGCATACTTCGCAGACCAGCAGGTCGAGCACCCGGGCGCCACAGTCGCAGACGAGGCGATGCGTCTCATACAGCTTGCCAATCGTGGGAAGCGGCTCTCCGCTCTCCGCAGCGGCGCGGTGACGCTGCTCGCGCACCGCGGTGCAGTTGGGGTTCGAACAGGCCCACAGCGCCTGCAGGTTGTGGAAGAAGAGGTGCCCACGCACCGGCTGTGCTGCTTGCGGACGCGCAGGGTTGTTCGCTCGGTCGCCGAGCGCGAGCGCAAGGAGCATGCCGCGGGTCGCGTCGGAGACAATGAACTCCGACGAGGGAGCTGCCTGCGGAAACAGGATGTCGGACACCTTCGTAAGGAAGGCAGGGCGAACGCCGCTGCCGCCGGATGCTTCTCGACAAGCAGCACGGAGCGCCTCGGCGATCTCCCGTCGCTCGATCGCTCGAGCGAGACTCCCGGGCGGATAGCTTCCTACCCGTTCACCGAAGGCAGAACACAGAGCGGTGATCGCCTCGGCAACAGCCGGCTTGGACGGCGAAACGACGTCCTCTGGAGTGGGCTGCACCCGACGCGCAAATTCCTCGAATGCCGCTTGGTACCGGCGGACCGAAAACTCTTTGCCTTTCGCGGGCTCCTTCTCGCGCACCGTGATCACCTCGAAGCGATCGCGGCCGAAAAACTCCCGCAGGAACGTCCGGCCACGATCGCTGTCATCGAGGCTTGCACTGGTTGCAAGAATGCGCAACTGGGGCGAATCGACGGTCAATCCAAGCCGATGAATGAGCAAGCGAAGGATGTAGGCAACCTCGGTACCGGAAGTACCACGATAGGAATGGAGTTCATCCACAATGAGATGAAATCGGTTCGTCGGGTTGGACTGCAGCCACTGGCGTGTCTTTTCGAATATCTCTTGCTCGATGGAGCGCATCAACATGATGTTCAACATCGAGTAGTTGGTGATAAGAATGTCCGGCGGCGTCTCCTGCATATCCCAGCGTGACCACATTTCGCCGCCGTCTATCCGCGGGAAATAGGGACGCAATTCGTCTCGAGAAACCGGCTCGAGGTTAGCAATACTTTGCTCTTGACTGTCGAGCTCCTTAAGGAGGCGACGCAATCGTTCGACGGCGTTGGCATTATCCGGCGGGCCAGAGACCGGGGTCTTTCCCGTGTAGCGACCAAACGTGATGACATTGCCCTGCCGCATGGTGCGCAACCACTCGTGAGTCTCTTTCGAGTCCAGCGCAAGGCGGAGGCGACGGAGCTGGTCTTCAACAAGCGCGTTGAGCGGGTAGAGGATGAGCGCGCGGACAGCAGTCGGCCGAGTGAGATGTCCCCATTGGGAGACGCGAGGACGATTTTCTCGCCACCACTTCCGCCCCGTTGGCTCCGGGTCGGGAGCGCTCCAGCTCCGCGACTCGCGCGCGAGCTCGGCGAGCACCGGCAAGAGAAAGGCTTCGGTCTTGCCCGAGCCGGTCCCCGTCGTAATAACGACATCGCGTTCGTCGACAATCGCCGCGCGGAGCGCTCGCCATTGATGCTGATACAGCTCGTAGTCGCCCAGCAACGGCTTCGCGAGACGATCCAGCCCATCGTAGGCCGACCCGAGCTCTCGTGCCGCGCGGTCGATGGTGTATCCCGACGACTCATACACGGGAACCGTTTCCAAGATCGGCGGTTGGCTTAGGAGCCCCCTCCTCTCCAGAAGCTCCCGACGCTCCTTCTGGAGCTGCCGCGATTGAAAGGGGAATGCACTATCGATGTAGGCACGAAACAGCCGCTCGATCCGGGCGTAGGCGCCGACAAGGTCATACATCGGGGTCCCCCATGCTGAGGTTGAGAGCGCCACGCAGGAGCTGAACAATCTCTTGGCTCACGTCGCGATACACCAACCACGACTGTCTTCGCTCTGGCAGCCAGCCGCCTGAGAGGGTCAGCACCCGTTCGTAGAGATCAGGGGGACGGACCAGTTCGGGCAACTTGAGCATGCGACTGGCGGGATCATAAAGAGCATGTGCCGGAGAACCGTTTGCGCGCTGCGCCAGAAAGCGGAGACCATACCAATCTCCGCGATACCAAACGCCCCGGTCGGCATCCCAATAACCTTCAAATGCTGGATGCTCCGGATCGTGCGTCTGCCAGAACCGATAGAACCCCGACCGACTCTCATCGAAAGGGGCGTCAACGAAATCAATCACATTGAACCGCTGGCAGCGACTGAAACGCGCTGGGACCACTCCCTTGACCGACTCCAGCTGTGCCTGCCACGCATCAATAGGCGGCAACAGGCGAGCGATCTTCTCGGCTGAACTTATTGCTATCGGGACCCCCGTGCGATACTGAAGCTCTTGCGCAAGCGCCGTCACGTCATCGGTCTGGACCACGACCCGGCTTGGCCCGTCCCCATTCGGCTGGGACGATTGCCTCACCGTCGCCCTGCTGCTTAGAACATTGAGCAGGTGCATGCTGCGCTGTCCACAAAGCACAAACTCGCTGTCAGAAGGAGTGCGCACCAGCACCGCCGGAGCGATTGACCAGCGGTCTCTGCTCCGTTCAATGTGCCCGAGAAGCTGCAAACGACGCGCCACCGAGCGCGGCGGCGGACCGCTCGCCCCCCAAATCTCGCGGACGATCTGGCGAAACTGCTCCCAAGAGCCCGATCTAACCGCCGAAAGAAACACAAGGGCAAGATTGTATTTCTCGGTCTGGTCACCTCGCTCGACGGCCTCCTCTGGAACACCGAGATCCTCAACGACCGGAGGAGGCGAAACATGATAGGCGAGCGGCAACGACCCTTCCGCCGGATTGATCTCTGGACCAACCATTCTGCTGATATCGCTCCAATCAAACACCCCTAGACGGGAAGAACCTACAATCTCCACCAGATATTTTTCGAGTTCTGCGGGGAATGAGGCTTCTCCAGCTCCACTCGTCACCGGCAGACCGATAAAGAAGCAGAACAGGTTCCCCTGCGGATGACGCTCAACTCGAATGCTCGAGACAGCACGATCAAGATCGTGAAGCAAGAGGAATTTTGTCAAATCACGAAGAAATCCAGACGCATTTTTAGCTCCTTTATTATATATATATCCAACAAACTGCCTTGTCATGGCACCTCCTCGACCAAGGCACCATAAATGGTCGCATTACCAATCGATCTTCCGATTGGCTGTTGAACTGGGGAAATCGCAATTTCATCAAGAGAAATGATCCGAACATAGCGTTGATCAGCTTGATCGCTTCCAGAACATGCTTGAATCTCATAAATCCCCGGCTTAGACCACCAACTCTCGAGACGTTTTGGCTGATCGCGGCCTATCGTAAATTCATCGATCAGCTCTCCTTCGCGCTTGATAGTCACTTGTACCGTTGAACGAAAGCTATAGACGGTGATATAGGGGCCATGTCCTTGAATCCAATCGATTGTCGAGGAAAGATGAAGACCGCCCGAGAGAGAAATACTGACGCGCTCTGAAGGACGAAGTTGGCTCGCAAGATCGGCATTTTGAATATAAATATGCGACCAATCGTCTCTCAACACTCGACATTCGCGAAGCTCAACCCAGCCGTTGCCCATCGGAACTGGATCTCCATTCCATCGCACGATGTTCTCATGCGCCAGTTGCTCAAGCTGATCAAGCAGCTCTTCTCGGCAAAGAAGAACGAAGTAATCACCGAGACGCGGAGCACCCCAGGTTGCAAACACACCAGCTTCAGGGAAATCCGGATCAGGAACTAAGAGAAAGAATTCTCGCTTCGGGAGAACGACCGTTCGGATGACGCCAGAAGGGTCGGTTGCCGGGATCGAGAGCGGCAGCCGCTCAAGATCATCGACGCTAATCGGCACATCGGGCATGAGTCGCCCCGGCCGCTCGAGCGTCAAGTCATACGAGCGCCCGTTCCAAAAAACCGCTAGCTCCTTAATCGAGGAATTCCGCGCAATTCGCGGATAGAGCCGATACGCCACGGTGTCATCGAACGGGTCATAGTGCCGATAGAGCCCCGCATTCAGCTGCGACGTGCGGCCTCGCTGACCGACAGGCTCCTGCGACGTCGGATTTTCTCGCCAGGCTTCGTAGACCTCATAGATCGCCTCAGCGAGTTCCGTCCGGCGAGCGCCAGTGACTTCAACCAGCACTTTCTCGAGATACGCGCTCCCGATCGAATCGCGACCGACTTCACGCCGGACACGCTCAAAAAGCGCCAACGGCTCCGCGACATCCGTCCACTGCTTCTGAGCAAACAGGCGATGTAGACGCGCTTTGTGCGCTTGGCTGAGCAAGATCTGGCTCAGCGCGTAGCCGATGAAGCGGGTCGGCCCGTCCGCTCCACCCCGGGCAGTCGGCTGATACCCCTGCTGAGCCAGCCATCGGTTCCAGTTCTGCCAGAGCGGTTCCTCGTCCCCCGACGCAAACCCCTTCGGCCGTCCCTGCTGCGCCGTCGTGAGGCCAAGAAGCTGGCGGAAGCGGCTAAAGAAGTTGTTTTCGGCAAACTGCTCATCCGCGGCCATCCGCGAAGCGGTGAGGGTGAGCAGCGCGAGAAACCCGACGCCGGCTGGAGGACGGTCATGGTCTCCCTTGGCGCGGAGGCCCGCAAGAGAGATGCGGTTCCCATCGGGCGAGGCGCGCACCTCTTGCGCAACAGCACGACAGAAATCGCTGACGAGGTCACGGCCCGGAGATGCCCATTCGGCGCCCGCTTCTTGTATCCGGTCGTCATCGACATGGAGATAAATTGGTGCGCCCCGCGGGTGCTCAGCAAGGACCTGCTTGACTAGCGCATTCGTCCATTGCCAGTAGGTCGCCATTGTCCCCTCGCCCGCGCGCTCGCAGCGACCCCGACCTGAGCGAGTTCACGTCTGCATGGCGCTCACAATCCGACGCACTCGGCAGGCAGCACGCCTCCCCCGCGCTGCGCAGAATTACGCCAGCCGCTCATGCCTCGTGCGGGATGAAGCCCCGTTCGCCAGCTCGCATCTCGATTCCGACCGCCGCAACACGCCTTCTGCCTTTCACGCCGCCGCGGCACATTGTACAACAATCAACAATGAGGCAACCGTTTTTGAAGGAGCGCACAATGTGATAGAATGTGCCCCCAGCTTGCCTGCTCTGAGCTCGAGCGCTCCCGTGCTTGTGCTCAAGGGCAACGGAATGCCCGGTAGCGCACCCCGACGAGATTTCTCGAGGTTGAATACCGCTGCATGGAGCCTTCCCCTCTCCCCCTAACAACGCATGTCCGCACTGCGAGGCCGGCAGATCTCCCTGCCGTGATCGGCATCCTCCGGGCCCAGCAGCATGCCTTCGGGTTCATCCGCACCGTTGCGGTTGCCAAAGAGATTGAGCGAGGCGAAGTGCTTCTCGGGGAACGAGAAGGCATCCCGGTTGGCACGGCAATCTTTCACCATCGACGCGACGGCATCACCACCCTTCATGCCGTCGCCGTGCGGCCCGACGTGGCGGGCACCGGGGTCGGCCGTGCTCTGCTCGATCGCGTCGAGACTCTCGCGCGCGAGCAGGGACAGCGCTGCGTGCGCCTCAAGTGCCCGATTGACCTCCCTGGCAACGGGTTCTACGCTCGTCTCGGCTACGCGCGACTAACGATCGAGATGGCGCCAAAGCGACCGCTTGCCATCTGGCTCAAGGAACTTCCGCCGCCCGGGCAACGCCGCCGCGGCCCCCCGACCTTCTATCTCTCCCTCACCCATAGTGCGAGTGAGATCCGGCAGATCATGCGGTTGTGGGATGCCGCTGGCGACCCCCGTGACCCCTTCCGTCACGTGGTCTTTACGCCGCTCTTCGCTGAGAAAGCGACGTTCCGTCTCATTCAGCAGCTAAAACAGGACCGCGGCAGCACCGTCATGTTTGACTCGGGGGGCTATCAGGTGCAGATGGGCCGCATCGGGTTTCCCGACCTGCTGACCCGGCTGCTCGAACTCTACCGCACCCACACCTGGGCCGACTGGTATGTGCTGCCGGACCATGTGCCGAAATCAACCGACAGCGATGACGAGGTCGCCGCCAAAGTAAACGACACCCTTCATGCTGCACGGTTCTTCCTGCGGCATCTGCCGGACCGGTTCGCCGAACGCGCACTCGCGGTCGTCCACGGAAGGACCATCGACCAGATCGAACAGTGCCTCGACACCTTCTCCGCTCTCGGTATACGCTACGTTGGCTTCGGGAGCTTTACCACCGCCGGTCGAAGAGGCTCTGTGAACCAAGTAAACAAATTAAGCCTATCTCTTCTCAGTAAGGTTTATCAAAAAGCCTCCCAGCTTGATCTGTCTCTTCACATCTTCGGAGTGGGCAGCCCCTATCACATTCGATGCTTTCAATCGCAAGACATTATTCCTAACTCTTTTGACAGTTCTGGATGGTGGAAATCTGCAGGATTTGGCAATATTTTCTCGACTGACGGCAATCAAATGCAGATCACAGAAATGCCTTCGGCTCGTCATACAATCACAGAGGCCAAGAAGGCAATGAATAGAACAAACCATGAGTGCAATTTCTGCAAAAACCTGTCTATCCTGAGAAAAATCCGCATATATCGCGTTATGCACAACCTATCAATAATGAACGAACTTGTCCATTCTTGGAGATCGACATGAGCCGTTATTCAATGCATATTAATCATAACCTCACAATACAAAGGCTATTAACGATAATCAAGGCCTTGCAAGAAGGGATGTGCGACATTGAGTCTCTCGCTTATGTACTAGGAACAACTTCTACCGTAGTTGATCGCTTGTTCTTACCGGAGCTAAAATGGATGGGCTTAGTTAGCAGAGAAGGCCTCAATCTTACCCAAACCGGCGAACAGCTTGCTAATCTTTCCGACAGATATCCTTCTCTTGTTGCCGAGTGTATTCATTTTATCATTTTCGACATGAAGCTAAAAGATCAGCCGAGCAAAGAATGGGCATATCAGTTCCTGATCCACACAATATGGACTGAAGGGAGCGAGAAGATCTCGTTAGACAAGAGCGACTTGGCAACATCTGTTGTCAATGCTGCTAGCTCCGCATTTAATCTACAACCGCAAAGAATCGCGTTTAGCAAAGATAGTGTTCAGGCCATCTTTAATTACCTAGCCGAATTTCATCCTCGTGTCTTATCCCGAAAAGGAAAGGGGTTCATTTATCAAAACCGTAATTTTTGCTCCGAGTTATCGACACTGTGGGCAATCAGCCATCTTTACAAAGTCGAAAGCATAGAAAGAGGGATGCGCATTTTTCTTACGGAGAGCAGAAGAAGAGAGTTATGCAAGCTTTTGTTATTGGAAGAAGGCGCTCTTAATTTCATTCTCAGAAACTTAAAATCAACAACAGACTATGAGTCTGGTGGACTCTTTGACTTCAGCGATAGAGGAGGATTTGGGGAATGGGTTTTGCTTCGTGATTTATTTCCAGCACCGAAGGTGCCAGAATGAGTTCACAGGATGTATTTCCATTTCACATCGAGCATGGCACTCGCCCTGAATTAGTATCTAACATACTGACCGCATTCTCCAAAAGAGATAACCATGACGGTCTCGATGTCTCTGAGATATCGTCCAATTCCTCTGTGAAATCCTTGCTAACTCATGAATTTCCATTTCTCAAGCAGCTAGGTATTATCTCTGGCAAGAATAGAGTTTATCTTGAAGATTTTGGCCTTTCTCTGCTAAGGCTCTATCAAGTATCATCCAACTTAGTATTTGAAGCTATCCACACTCGTCTGATCTATTTGTTTAGCTACAATTCTAAAGCCCGGTTTTCTTGGGCTTATCTACAATTGCTCGAACGGCTTTGGCAACGCAGTCCGCTCGAATTGAGCCGCGCCGACCGGGAGAGCCTAGCAGACGAGATCCGTCAGCTCGCGGTGACCACCTTCGGGCTATCGCGCGTTGCGTTCAGTGCCGACAGCGTCGCCGGCGCCCTCCACTGGCTTGCAGCACTCGACCCTCCCGTCGCCATCCGCAACGGCACTCAATGGCGCATCCAGCGTCGCACCAAATGTCCGCCTGAGACAACCGTGTGGCTGCTCGATCTCCTCCGCCACCAGTATCAGGCCCCTCTCCAGGCTCCCCTGCCGCCCGCTGCCCTCACTTCCTTCGCCATCGGCGCAATGCTCGAGCCTGCCGCTGTCCCCTCGGTCCTGCGCGACGCCGCAACAGCATATCCCGGCATTCTCCGCCTCGACCCCACCGGCACACCGGTCGTGGCGCGTTCCCTCGCGCCCGGCGTTCTTCCCGAGCCTCACGCCGCAGGAGGACACACTATGCAGTTGGCTTCCTTTTGGGCAGAACTCAACGCGCTCCAGCCAATCCTCGACACCGTTCGGGCCGACGATATCGCCGCCAACCCCGCCGCCGCACGAGAACGCTACGAGCGCGCTGTCAGAACCTATTTGCCCCTCGGCCCCGTCATCGAGGTGAAAAAGATCCTGCAGCAGCGGCTCCTCAAGGATGGCAAGTCGGTCACCGGCTATATCGCCGCCGATTACGGCTACGGCAAGACCGCTGCCGCCGCCTATCTCTGGCGCGAACTCGACCGCGACGAGGTCGTCGCGGTGCCGCCCTTCATTCTCCGCCGTCTCAACGACTTCGTCGTTGCCGTCGACGCCTGGACACGGTCGCGCCTCGCCACCGCCAGCCCCCATCTCCTGCCGCGCCTCGACGACGCCAAGGCACGGTTCAGCGAGCGTTCCCTCGACCAGCTGCTGCAGCAGGTGCAGGAGCAGATCGGCCTCTCTGGCGATCAAGCCATGAAGGTCGCCGAGATGATGGCCCCTTTCGCTCGGGTCGACGGCGGGCTTGTCGCGAGCTATCTCCACGAAGTGACGAGCATCGTACGTGAGGCAGGCTATCGCGGTCTTGCCGTCTTCGCCGACGAACTTCAGGAATACCTGCGGACCGAGGAAAGTGCACGCGAGGCGATCCAGAACATAAGCGAGCTCATCAAGGATATCCGCGCCCTCGAAAACACCCCGCTCTGCCTGATGCTTGTCATGCCGGTCAACCCCACGGAAACCACGTTCGCCCAATATGCCGGCGACGTTGTCCAACGCATGCGTGAGCTCGGCACGAGCTTGCGCCTCGAGGATGCCTACGACCGTACCTTCCCCACGGCGCTCTGGAACTACGTGACCGACGTCGCTCAGGTCCCAGCCCTTCGAGCGTACCTCCCGACGGACACCCTCGAGGCGCTTGGCCAATTGATCACCGACAAAGCCCTCAGCAACGGTCCCCGCACCTTGATCAACGTCTTCAAACAAGTCGCAGTGCGCGCACGCGCCGAAAATCGCCCCTATACGCCGCTCGATCTTGCCGATGATTATGTCAATCGCCAGATCGTCTTCGACGGCGCCGGCCACCGCATCACCCAGCTGCTGCACGAACTCCTCGACCTGCCGGCTGTCCGCGGCCACCGCGACCGCGAGACCGCTCTCAAGCTCCTCGCCATGTTTCCCGATGGAGCACGCCGAGAACAGCTCGGTGCTGCCTACGAGGCAGTGCTCGACCTCTGGGATCAGGAACAGTTCGGCGGGAAGTATCTCACTCGAACGAGCACCGGCTATGCCCTTGTCGGCCTTCGCCATGAGGTCGCAACCGAGAGCGCGCTCGATGGCCTGCTCCGCCGCTTCCAGTCCGATTGGCACTACGTCTGGTCGACGAGGGACAAACACGAGCGCGCTTTCGCGGCGTTCGTCCGCCACGGGCTTCCGAAGCTCTTCCCTCATCGAACGCAAGGCGCAGTCGAGGGCTTCAAAGTCGAACCGCTCGAGGAGGGAGGGCAACGATACGTCAAGCGCTGGCGCTGTGTCGGAGGATGGCAAGACACTATTCGCCAGTTCCCGGACCGCGTGGTCGGCGTCGTTGTCGCTCTCAACGAAGACGAGGCGGCTGCCCGTGCCGCTTTGCCGCCAGAATGTGATGTCGAATTTCGGATTACGCTGCGCGCGGCAACACCGACGCAGCCGTTGTGGATCACCGCGACACACGGGGACCACCGCATCGACCTCAAGGCGAACCTCGCTCGCACCCTCCCTCACCAGCTTCCATTCGCGCTCGGCATGCTCGAAAACCTCATAGCGCCCGAGCGCGTCTCGGCACTCCTCCTCCTCGCCCTCGCCAACAGCTTTGACGAGCAGCTCGAGAAACAGCGCGACATGAGCCGTCAAGAGGCCGAGCAGTTCCGAGAGAAGCGCGACCACTGCGTCTCCCAGGCGTTGCAGCTCCTCTTTCCTGATCCGCGCCACTCCGACGATGTCCAGGTGGTGGGCATCGAAGTTGAGGGCGCGGGGTCTGCGGCGCGCCTCTTCGGGAGCCTCCTCGCGAGCAAATGCAAACAACGGTACCCCACCTACCACCCCCTCAAGACAACCAAGGAGTGGAACGCCAACCTGCTCAAGTATCGTCAGGCTCTCAGCAGCCGAAAGCTGGCCGAGCGGCGCGGGGTCGAGCCGTTTCGCGACACAAAGCCCGCTGTCGCCGCCGCCTTCTCGCTCCTGCCTTCGTCCTTTCCGGCCGGGTCTCGCTACTTTGTCGAAACCGGCCTCCTCGAGGTCGACGCGTGGCGTGGCGCAGGGCCCAGCTCCGAAGCGGCGGTCCGGTTCGTTGAGCACCCGCTCGAACGGTTTCTGCTCGAGCTCATTGCGCGGGAAGGCACGAGCATCGAACGCCTTTTCCGCGGTCGCCAGATATCAGTCCGCGGCCTGCCGCGCGGTCAATTGGTGCGCGCCGCCCGCAAGCTCGGCTACCTCGAAGAGGAAGTCCTCGCCGCCATCGACCTCGCCAAGATCCGACAACGGCTCGACGAGCAGAACGGAACGATTTGCGAATTCGGACCAGCGCTCGATCGGGAGAGCCTTCTTGCCGAACATCATCAGCTCAAGACGCGATTCGACCGCCTTGCCGCCGTCTTCCGCGATGAACTTTTCGATCATGAAGCAAAACAGCGGTTAGACAATGCAGCGGATCTTCTGAACGGCGATCCTGACGAGATCGCACTCGACAATGCGCGCACAGAGCTGACACGCGCACAGGAGAAGATCAACGACTTTGTCGACCGCAAAGCTATGCGTTTCAGCGATCAGCTCGAAACCCAGCTCGCAACTTTCAACGACCTCCTCCGGAACATCGATTTCAACGAACTTGAAGCTGCAATTGAGATCAACACGCCTCTTGCGAAACATCTGCAGCAGCATCAAGTGCGGCTCAGCAGTCAGCGCAACCGTCTTCGGGACAAGATCGAACAGGCAAAAGAGGATGCTGAGTCACGTCGCCCGAGCTCAAAAGAGATCAGCGATATCGAGCTTATCACGCTTGACGAAGTCGTTGAAGAGGCAACGCAGCGCCGTCGGGAGATAGAAGAGGAGGCGCGTTCGCTGCGCCAGTCCGTTAGCAATTGGAACCGCTGGAAGGAACTCTGCTACCGAGCGCACCTTCTTAAGAGCCGACTTCGAGCCAATCAAGCGTTTATTCGCTGGTTTGAAAGCGAATTCGAAGAGCCTGCGCTCGAGCTTTTCGCAACACGGCGGCAGGAAGCGCTCGCTGCTCACAACGACTATGCACCTATCCTTGCGAGGCTCGAGGAAGAAGAACATCGCGCACGGGAGAAAAAGAAACAAGAATGGCTGAACCGGCTCAATAAGCTTGCCGAAATCGTGCGAGAGGTCACTCCTGACTTCCGAACCGACCGCTTTGTCTACTCGGAAGAGGAAATCGACCGATCGAACCACGCCGTGAGCACCGCCGTCCGAGAAGCGCTCTCCGAGGTGCTCCGGCAGTGCGCAACCCGGCTGCGCGCTACGAGCGAGAATATCCTTCATCTCGAATGGATTCGCGGTCTCTCTCTTCTAGATGAGACGACAGCGCAGACCTCCCTCGACACTTGTCGCAGGGAGTTAGGCACGACCCTTGCGACACTGGCGCTCCTCGAACCGGAGGAAGTTGAGGCAGTCGTCAAAAAGCTGAAGCAGCTGCAGGACGAGCTTTCCCAACTTGAGCGACATCTTCAGGATCTCCGACGCCAGCGCGTGCCCGCTACCCCAGATGAACTCGCCGTTCTGGAGGTCCTCAGCGCAGAATGGCACCCCCTCGAGCACGTCGCGGTGACCATGGAGGGGACCACACCGCTTGAGGCGCTGATGCGCACTCTTGGCGACCTCTATCGGAAGGGATACCTCCACCTCCACGTCCGCCGTGCCGACGCCGAGCCTGCTGACAACAGCGCGTCCAGCTCGCCCGGCCCCGATTGAACGACGGCGCCGCGCGGCCCTACCCCGAACAACGGCGCGCGCCCGCCTGGCCGCTTCCCGCTCGGTCCCGCAATCGCGCTACCATTGATCCGACGGCGCGAGCCGCCGCGGTCACAGGGGACAGAGCGGGTGGACGTCGAGCGCAGTCCAGTTCCGTGGGGCATCGGAGACATTCTCGGCGCTATCGCCGCCGCCATCGCGCTCGTCATCCTGATTGTCGGCGGCGCCTTCGCCGTTCTCGCCCTCCTTCGG